>JAHCMJ010000350.1 GCA_019192485.1 Cyclobacteriaceae bacterium HetDA_MAG_MS6
CACCTCTTTTAATGCTTCAACCGGCTATTGCAAAATCATTGTTAGAATATCGCTGGGAAATGCTACCCATGGCTCGCTACAATGCCTTTGCTCATGGCTATCAGGGAGCTATGTTCCCTTGGGAATCTGCAGATACAGGGCAAGAAGCCACACCTGTGTGGGCGCTAACAGGACCATTCCAGCATCACATTTCGGGGGATATTGGATGGGCCTTTTGGAAATATTATCAGGTAACCGGTGATAGGGAATGGCTACGAAATCGAGGTTATCCTATGCTTAGAGAAATTGCCGAGTTCTGGACTAGCCGTGTAGAGCGAAATGGCCCTGGCAAGTACGAGATCAAAAACGTAATCGGAGCTAACGAGTGGGAGGAAAACATTGACAATAATGCCTACACCAATGGTATGGCAACTACAGTGCTACGATATGCAACTCAAGCCGCAAAAGAATTGGGAATCGCTCCAGATCCTGACTGGGATCATGTTGCTCAAAACATACCCATTCTCAAATTTGACGACGGCACAACCAGGGAAAACGCCACTTACGATGGTGTGATGATCAAGCAAGCAGATGTCAATTTGTTGTCATACCCGTTAGACATAGTTCAAGGTGAGCAAATGGAAAAAGACCTCAAGTACTATGAGAAGAAAATGGCTCCAGATGGACCTGCCATGGGTTTTTCGGTTTTGGCCACACTCTACGCTCGCCTAGGCGATGTAGAAAAAGCTTATAAGATCTACAAGGACAGCTACAAACTCAACGAGGTCCCTCCGTTTGGAGTTCTTTCAGAAACAGCCGGCGGTACGAATCCCTATTTTGCCACCGGAGCAGGAGGCGTATTACAAGCCGTGCTCGCCGGATTCGGAGGATTGAATATTACCGATGAGGGAGTGACTCAGCAAAATGCTACACTTCCGAAGGCATGGACGAAGTTGACCTTGAAAGGTATCGGGGGTGATGAAAAGACTTTCGAAGTAAAATAGGAAGTACTTATGCCTTCTCAATGACCTTGCCTGGATATTGATCTATAGGCGACGGTCAGGCTTGTAATGGCCAAAATTGTAGCCAATGCAAAAGGAGCTCCTGGGAAGTATATATTATTTCCAGGGTCCGTGTAGTAGTGGAAGATAGTCGTCATCAATACAGGTCCTATAATAGAAGTGACGCTCATTAAACTAGTCATTCCTCCTTGTAGCTCTCCCTGTTCATTGGCGGGAACCTGAGAAGACATAATACCCTGCAATGCCGGTCCTGCCAAACCGCCTAACGCATACGGTACCATAATCGCGAAAATCATCCACCCCTTAGTTGCAAGTGCTATTAGTAGCAAGCCCAACGCATTGAAACTCAAACCTACATAGACAGCTTTCCCCTGTCCGATCTTAGCAATCACAGGTCGAATGATAACTCCCTGCACAATAGCGATCATCAACCCCACAAACCCTAAGGAGTAGCCTACCTCCACTTCTGACCAATCGAAGTTTTCCTGTGTAAAATAAGCCCAGGTACTATGTGTAGCATGTTGTCCCAAGTAAACGAAAAAAAGAGCAATCAGAAGCCCGATGATCAATGGATAGTTTTTGAGCTGCAACAGTGTACCCACCGGGTTAGCCCTTTTCAGGGAGAATGACCTTCGGTTTTCTGGAGCCAGTGATTCCGGAACTACGAAGTAGCCATATAGCCAATTCGCAAAGGTCAATCCGGCAGCTGCATAAAAAGGTATTCGTGATCCCAGCTCTCCCAAAAGCCCGCCTATTACAGGACCTACTATGAATCCTAAACCAAATGCTGCTCCCAGCACTCCAAAATTCTGGGCACGTTTGTCAGGAGTAGATATGTCAGCAATGTATGCTGAAGCTGTGGTAAAACTAGCACCACCGATGCCGGCAATGATCCGGCCAAGGAAAAGCCATCCTATCGTCGGAGCTAGTGCCAGAAAAAGATAGTCGATGGTCAGACCAAACAAGGCTATTAACAGGACTATCCTTCTGCCATATTGATCACTCAACCCTCCCAATATCGGAGCAAAAAGGAATTGAAAGAATGCATAGACAAAAAGCAGCCAACCACCATATACCGAGGCATCACTTATAGTACCTCCTATGAGTTCGGAAATCAGCTTGGGAAGTACCGGTATAATGATGCCTAATCCAGTGACATCTATCAATACGGTTACGAAAATGAATCCTAAGGCAGCTTTCCGGTTTTTCATACTTGACTCTTCTTAAGAAGCGCAAAGTAGGCGATAAAAGACTAAATCCTTCGAAAAAAACAAACATTAATTAAGCATATAATTTAATGTTTATATAACATTATGGCCTCAAATCACAATGGAGAAAAACAACAAACATCAATAAATAAAATTTTTAATGTTTACCTGAAACACAGACATTAAAACACACGTATTAGTTTTAAGCAAACTTTAGAAAATCATATTTTTAATGTCTACCTATCCTCTTAATCCTGATCGTAACACTCCCTGGAATAATCTACCTGACCTGCCTATTGATTCATCCCTCTACCGAACAGTGGATATCTACGAGCAACTCGGAAAGGCCAAAGAGGCCCTGGGAAAGCTACAAGGAAGAAGTATTGCGATACCTAACCAGGGATTACTCATCAACACCATCAGCTTACAAGAAGCAAAAGCCTCCAGCGCTATAGAAAACATCTTCACGACAGATGATGAACTCTACCAGGCCTATAGCGAACACAATGAAGAAGCTATCTCAGGAGCACCAAAAGAGGTTCTGAGATACCGTGAGGCACTTTGGAGTGGACTCAGGTACTTGAAACAAAATCAATTTGACCGAAACTATTTCATCCAGATATACCGTGAGATCAAGCAAGCAACAGATGGAATAAGGCCACCATTTGCTCAAATTGTCATCAAAAGAGGCAGCACAGGTCCTCATGCCGGACAAGTCATTTATACACCACCACGAGGAACCGGTGTTTTGGAGGCCAAACTAGATAATCTTGCAAGTTTCATGAATGACCGTCAGACCTATTCCATTGACCCCCTTATCAAGATGGCGATTGGCCACTATCAATTTGAGGTGATTCACCCTTTTCGCGATGGTAATGGTAGAGCAGGACGCATATTTATTATTCATTACTTGACTCAGCAAGGTCTACTTGATTTACCCATTTTGTTTTTGAGCAAGTACATCATAGATCATAAAAGTGACTACTATGCTTATCTATCAGGTGTATCAGCTAGAGGCGACTGGGAAAAGTGGCTCATTTATATGCTGCGTGCAGTAGAGGTCACGGCTAACATCACTTACCAAAAGATCAATGATATCCTATCCACGAAAGAAGCCATCCTTAAGGTTATAGAATCCGATACAGATATCCGCAGACCAGAACAATTAGTAGAGCTTATTTTCAGACAACCCTATACCAAGGTCAAGCATCTCACCGAGTCCAATACCTATGCTGAAAATACCGCTCGCAACTACCTCAACAAGCTTGTTGACC
The DNA here is from genome assembly GCA_019192485.1 of Cyclobacteriaceae bacterium HetDA_MAG_MS6. Taxonomy (GTDB): domain Bacteria; phylum Bacteroidota; class Bacteroidia; order Cytophagales; family Cyclobacteriaceae; genus MS6. The sequence continues at coordinate 3,484 of JAHCMJ010000350.1, forward strand.
TAAGCATATCCGAAAAGCGCACGATTAGAGGTCACCACTATTACTTAAACACTGAACTCTTCAGGATTCTATCTGAATAGTCGTGATTTGTCAATCATTTCCCAGCGTGCCATAGTACATAAAAATTGTACGGCCTTTTCCAAAAAGCACTGCTAAAGATTCGAAACCTACTCAGCAGGGTACTTATTCTTCATGTGCGCTATTGACGCGACGATCAATTCGTCGAGTATCTTGTCATCCACTTCAGAGAGGTGTTTCACATACAAACAGGATTTTCCCGTTTTGTACTTTCCTAACTTCGACATGAGATCGTCATACCTCTCGAACCCAGCCATTACGTAAATAGACAGGTTTTGCTTCCTAGGGGAAAAGCCGGTCAAAAACCAATCTCCTTCCCTGCCACTGTCATACACATAATGATACGACCCGAATCCAACGATCGAGTTCCCCCACATGCGAGGTTCCTTGCCTGTCAACGCTTTCATTTTCTCCAGCAAGAAGTAGCAGTCATCGCGTTTGGATTTGTCATCGACACTATCCAGGAAGCGTTGCACATCTTCACTGTTAGGAGTTGTTTTCAGTTTGGCCACGGTTCAATTGAGTTTAAGACAACATTTCTTACACAGGTATTTCACATCCTCCTCCGTGCTTTCCCTGAAACAGAATTATGCAATTTTGCTGTACATCAAGTAAAGTTAAATAGATAACTTAAGAATAGAATCAGGATCGGCACCCTGACAGCCTACCGAAACAGTATAGCACAGATAACTTGCTTCGTTTTACTAACTTCTGGCATTAGTGTTAGCGTACGGGCGTCATCATCAATAATCATATGAACACTTGCCTGCGATTTACCATCATTACATTGATCGTTCTGTATGTCATCTTTTGAAAACTCAGTAGCATAAATCCACTAAAAACGAAGTCGATTCGATAGTCTGTTGAAACGAATAAAG
>JAHCMJ010000036.1 GCA_019192485.1 Cyclobacteriaceae bacterium HetDA_MAG_MS6
CGATGATCAAAGCTATTGGCAATCCGAAATAGTTTTGTACGAATCCAAGGCCACTGTCATATGCTTGTCCAGGCGTGGAGATGAAGGTGATAGCACTGGCCTGGGTCGCCATCACTGATAGCCCAATGGTACTCCAACGCAACGTATTATCACCAAGCAGGTAGCTTTCTATGGTGTGTTGCTGCCGGGTCTTCCACACACCATAGACCACAATGGAAAGTAATGTGGTCAGCAATACAGCGAAATCTACATAGTTCATCGATAGAAGCTACTGAAATAGTGGAGAAGGGCGATGGTTACCAGCAAGTTGGTAATTACCAGCGTATAGATCACTCGCCAACTCCTAAGAAAGGGAGGGGTATCTAAAAACTTCTCATTCCCAGTAGTAGAGGTCATATGTTATTTGATTTGCTTCTCATTTTTGTCTTTTCCAATACCTATCATATTGGCAAATATCCTGTAGGCTCCTGGCACACCTGCTGGCAATTGCCTGAACCAGCTATATCCCGTGTAGATATAGTAGCCCTTGCCATAGGACGCGATGAGCAAGCCACCATCCTTTGCAGATTCGCCAGGGTCATTGGCACTCAAGATTGGCTTAAAAACGATATCCCATTTATTAGGAAAATACAAGCCTCTCTCCTGAACCCATCCGTCAAAATCCTTACTGGAAATCTTATTGGGATAGCTTAGGATACTGTGTTTCTTGTCTACGACTCGAATCTCAGCCTCCTCCACTGTCACCCGGTCACGAGATAACTGTAATTTATACGGAGCTACATCCTTTGTAACAAGCCGGTGGCTTGTGTTGTATTGAACGATCATAGTGCCTCCCTCTTTCACGTATTCAAACAGCACTTGGTTCTTGTATGACAACCAATCGACAGTATTGAAGGCACGAACGCCCAAAATCACCGCATCAAAACGTTTTAGATTAGCCGGAACAATGTCATCCTTTTCCAATATATCAACCTCATATCCCACTCCCCTAAGGTTATTGGGAATATCATCACCTGCGCCTGGTATGTAGCCTATTAAATCGCCAGATCTCTTGAGGTCTACTTTCACGAGATCTACTTTAGATATAGGGTGCAAGACTTGAGTCGGTATATGGTCATACTCGATCACAACTCGGCTAGCACCGAGCTCACCGCCATCAGCTAACTTTAGTCGCGCATTTAGGTGGCCAATTTCCTGACCTCTTGGCGGTGATACCTCAAAAGTAAAGAGCTGTTCCTGATATTTCTGTTGAGACGAAAAATGATAAAATTCGGGCTGAATCTTCCAACCATCAGGAGCGACCAGGCTCACCTGGCCCTGAGTTCCTGACTTACCTGCAATTACACGGGCGACCACTTCCTTCCCACTATTTTCCCCAAAAACCAGAACCTTACTATCTAAATTAACTGCTGCTTCTGGCATTATCTCCACTGGTCGGTAAACCTCACCCTCTACAGGGTCATTGCGTTTGTATACTACTGGCAGTTCATACTCCAGATATTGGCCTTCAAGCTGCAGCGTAGCAATAGCACTTAGTGTTGGGTCATTCTCCGGTTTACCTATCAAATTCGTGTCCTCGACGCTATACACGCCTATTGACGATTGAGCGTTTAACCAATATGGATGTGAAACGGGGACATTGTCAGGTAAAGTAAAACGGTACTCAGCTTCATGTTTTCTATTTTCATCAAGCTTCACATTCAACGCTATATTCTCATCAAATTGATCTATACGAATCCCTGTCATCGCAAAAGGTACTTTGGACCTATTGATTGCCTCCAATTTTAAGGAAATAGAGTCGCCTGCTACATAGGCATAGTCATCTGCAACTAACTCAATATAAATCCCTGCTAAAGCGCGAATGGCTTCGGATATTTCTCTCAACTTAATCTCTTTCCAAAACTGATCTGGTAGTTTTAATAGTTCTTCACGAGCACTGAATAGCCTGGGTATGGTTTGCGTCGGGTGGCGTGGATCAAAGTTCTGCTGTGCCTCTTTTAAAAAGTAAGCCACCTGCTCACTATCTACAACCCGCCGCCAGGATGTTTCAATATTTCCAAAAATCTCCGATGTCCCTTCTCCTTCCCATTGCTTCAAATACTCGATCTCACTACCTCGACTTCCTGTAGATCCGAAGCCTTGGCTTTTGTGCATACTACGACTAGCTGCTGCCATTTCCGTGTAGGATTGTCCCAACAAAGAGTTATAAGCGCCAATATCCACAGCATAAAGCCCGGTGGTATCAAATTCCTGACCTGTACGTCTGTAAAACCACCAGCTAGTATTCCAAAATAGCTTCTTGGGAGTCCAAGCTTCGAGATTTTGCTCAGTATATGCCGCAGGATCACCGCTCAATTTAAAAGCTTCTCTGGCCAAGATGGTCGATGTAGTATGATGCCCATGAGTAGTCCCTGGCACTTCATTGAAACGAGTCACTACGATATCTGGCCTGAATTGTCTAAAGACCCTCACAAAGTCACTAAGTACTTTGTCTTTTTCCCATATGCTTAGTGTCTCGTCAGGATGCTTGGAATAGCCAAAGTCATTGGCTCTACTGAAAAACTGCTGACCTCCATCAATCCGCCTAGCAGCAAGAAGCTCCTGAGTCCTAATGATACCTAGCGATTCTCTGATCTCAGGGCCAATCAGATTTTGTCCCCCATCGCCCCTGGTAGCTGACAGGTATGCGGTCCTGTATAGTCCCTCGTTAGCGAAATATGAAATCAACCTTGTATTCTCATCGTCTGGGTGAGCCGCCACATACAGTACAGTTCCAAGCACATTAAGTTTATTCAATAGCTGCTGTATTTCCGCTGCATTATAAGACTTTGGCTTCTGCGAAATAGCGCTAAAACTGGTAAGAAAAGACAGAATAAAAGGAAGTAGCGTTCTTACAAATTGCATACTTGGATTTGGTCTCATTACGCTTACGAATTGGGTCGGTCAAAGTTATCCTAAATGGTTTAAAGGTTTTTTTCATTAGGACGCAAGTTTTTCCAATCAAGGGCATCCAAGAAGTACGTCAAGAGAATAAATACTATGAAAAAGTTATTTTTAACTACCATGATGAGTATGATGATGGCAGCCATTGTTATTGCTCAACCCCCAAGACAAGGAAATGAAAAAGGTCCAAGAGATCGGCAGCAAATGGCCGAAATCCTGGAATTGACAGATGGTCAAAAAGAGCAATTTGAATCTCTTAGGCTAGCACACAAAAAGGCCACTAAAGCCGACAGGGATCAGTTGAAACTCAAGGAAACGGAGCTTTCTATTCTGATCACGGCAGACAGCCCAGACAAAAAAGCTATCAGTGCACAGGTGGATGAAATCTCAGTGATTAGGTCAAGATTGTTTGAGTCCAAGACTATGCATAGGTTGGAATTGAGGGCCTTGCTTACGGATGCACAAAAGATTCAATTCGATCAAATGAAAGATAGAAAGCGCCAGGGCCGCAAAAAAACGAGAAGGATGTGATATATTACTTTCTGGGCCAGTTTCAAATCATTTGGTGATCGAGCAAGAATTTAGAAAGATCATTTTGGATCACCAAGACAGGATATATAATACCTGCCTTGGTTTTGTGAAAAACCCGGAGGATGCAAAGGACCTGGCCCAGGAAACTTTTATTGAAGTGTATAAGAAACTTGATCAGTTTCGTGGGGATGCCCAACTGAGCACCTGGATTTATCGCATTGCTATCAACAAATCCCTAGAGTTTATCCGTAAAGGGAAACGTTTAAAGAGAGCGGCAGTAGTCCAATCCTTATCCGAGCCAGGCATTGATACGGGCAGCCAAGCGTTTTATCATCCTGGCGTTACTCTCGAAAACAAAGAAAGAGCAAGTATACTCTTCAAGGCCATAGAGAGACTGCCCGAAAACCAACAGGTGGCATTTACCATGCACAAGGTAGAGGGATTATCTTATGAGGATGTAGGAAAAGTAATGAACAAAAGCATATCATCTGTGGAATCATTGCTTCATCGTGCAAAAGCTAATTTAAAAAAACATCTAAAAGCCTTTTATGAAACAGAAAAATCTTAACCCATACGAGGACGAAGTCGAATTGACCCTAAAGAGTCTGGATGATGTCAACCGTGCGGGTGCACCAGACGATTTTTTGCAAGAAATGATGCAAAAAACATCTTTCATATCAAAACCGTCTGGTTGGGAAAAGTGGGCCAAACTCAGTATAGCCGCTATGATTGCTCTGACAATAGTGAATGTGGTTACCCTATCATCGTTTGGTCGAGAGAATAATGATAGATCAAATCAATTGCAACTGATCGAAAGTCAATTTTTTGGTATCTCAGACTTGGGGTCCAATGAGAGTATAATAAGTTATGAATAACTACTACAAGATCATTGTCGCCGTTGTGGCTGTACTCATTGTACTCAACGTAATGCTGCTCATTTTTGTTTGGAAAGAGAAGCAACAAAGAGTAGTAGGTCCAGAGAGAGTGGAAAAGGTGGAGAGAGCCCGACACGAGGGATTAGCGAGGTTTCTTGAAAGGGAAATTGGTCTCTCCAAACAGCAAAAAAAGAGTTTTAAGATCCTGGCGAAAGCACACCGAAAAAAGCGTAAAGAGATCACGCATGAAATTCGGAATCAAAAATTACTTCTCAATGAACATGTGATTTTGGGTGATTCAGCTTCCATACAAAACAGACTATCTAAAGTCGATAGCCTACATCATCAAAATGAGCTCGAACTCATTCAATATCTGAAACAGATTGCTGCTATCTGCACTGATGAACAAAGAGCTCAGCTTAACGAAATTTTCAAAGAAAGTGCAGGACCTCATCAAAGAAGACCTAGAATCAGATAGGCTATTCCTGTTTTAAGACGAAAGCAGGATCGCTATTTGAAGCTTTCCAAGCCTGGAAGGATACGATCAATATGGAAAATATTGCAATGACCGCTACTGGAATGACCAGATAAAACCATTCTAATGTAATTCTGGTAGCGAAATCATTGAGCCATTGCTGTCCCAGGTAGATTTCGATGGGTAAAAAAACTAATGCCGCCAGCAGCAAAAGTTTCGCAAAATCCATCAAGAAAAGTCCCACTACAGAAGCTATAGATGCCCCCAATACCTTTCGAATAGCAATCTCTTTGAAGCGTTTTTCGACAGTAAATGCCACCAACGAGACCAAACCTAACATCGCAATGATGATAGCCAGACCGGCGAATAATGTAAATAACTTGCCAAAGTTTCGTTCTCGATTGTACAAGCGATCAAAGGAATTGTTCAGAAAAATGAAAGAGAATGGATAGTCAGATACTACGCTCTCCCAATTAGATTTAATGAAATCCACGGCTTGATCGAAGTTACCAGTTATCCTCACAGCTCCGAAATTCATGCTATATTCCTCACCTTCCATTTCGGGGCCATAACGAATCACAACAGGTCTAACACTACGTCGAGCAGATTTGGTCTTGAAGTCCCTGAGCACACCAATCACAGTGTATTTTGAGCCTTGCCCCCTGGTCAAAGTTTTGCCGAGAGGATCTGTCCAGCCCAACTTCTTCACAGCTGTCTCATTGATCAATATGTTTGTTGTATCAGATGCACTTTCAGCACTAAAAAATCTTCCCTCCTTTAGCTGAATTCCCATGACATCCAGATAGTTATGATCAGTAAATAAGTTGTAAGGATTAAACCTGGTCTCATCCTCATGCAATGAGTGATAAGTCCAGTCCGACATGCCTGCCGAGGGATAATGACTACTGAGCGTTACACCTTCCACATGAGTATTGGAAAGTACTTGGTTCCTAAAGACATCTACTTTCCCTTTCAATTCTGAGATATTTTTAATGATTAAGACTTGCTCCGCATCCAGTCCTAATGCCGCATTGGACATGTGAGTCACCTGACCGAAAACAATAAGTGTTCCCCCTATTAAAAACATAGAAACCGTAAACTGAAAAGTCAATAGTCCTCGCCTAAAGCTGAATCGCCCCCCTTTCGAGAGGCCTCCTCCCTTCAAGGCTGTCACTGGACTCAATCCCGAGATGTAAAAAGCAGGATACCCACCGGCCAGCAAAACCACCAACAAAATCAATATCAGGATACCTATCAAACCACCCCAATCAAATAGATCAGCAAACTGGAAGTCATTATTGGTCAAGTCGTTGAGCAATGAAACACCCATAAAAGACAGTAGCAATGCCAGTAAAATAGCCAGGATGGTTACCACCAAAGCTTCCACCAAAAACTGGATCATTAGATCCTTACGTTTGAAACCCAAAGCCTTTCGGATACCAACCTCTTTGAATCTTATAGCCGACCTGGCGGTAGACATATTGACATAGTTGATACAGGCAATTGATAAGATCATGATAGCCACCAAGCCAATGATCCAAACACTCTGATAATCACCGTCACGCCCAAATGAAAATCTAGGGTGATGCAGGTGAATATCTTTTATCGGAGTTACAGTTAAATTATAATGATAGCCTGAAGCCAGAAAGTCCTCGAACGAGTCGTGACCGGTATACTTTAGCAACTCCGGAGCGATATGTCTCTTGATAAAAGATCGGAATTTGCGGCTTAAGTCATGCTGATTTGTTCCTGGCTTTAATTTGATATATGATTTAAAATTGTTTCCTGTCCAGTCGCCTTCAGTGGTCATAGTGTTTATCGGCATGCTCAGCACAAAATCATAAGGCAGGTGTGTATTTCTAGGAGATCCAGCGACAATACCTGTCACTTTGTAGGTCTCTCCTTCTGCTTTGAGTATCCTGTTTATCGGGTCCTCGCCAGGAAAATACTTTAGAGCAAATTGAGAAGTGATCACCATGGAATGAGGCTCACTGAGTGCTTTGCCAGGATCTCCTGAAATGAAACTTCGAGGGAAGATCTTAAAAAATGTAGAGTCCGCCTTCATTCCTCTGGCCATGACGGTAGATTTCTGCCCTAAATCAAGCAACCATCGACTATGGCTATAGATTCGAACCCCTTCCTCTATTTCAGGATAATCCAACTTCAATTGATGGACCAAAAGCGCGGGGCTATTCCCCCCAGTATTGATGCTGGTTCTATAAATTCGGTCAGCCTCAGGGTAGAATTGATCATAACTCAGTTCATTTCTAACATGCATCATGATCAGCAACGAACAACAAAGGCCTACTGCCAGTCCAAAAATGTTAAGAAAGCTGTAAGTGCCTCCTTTGATCAGCATCCGAAAAGAAATCTTAAAATAGTTTTTGAGCATGCTTATGTATTTCATTGAATCAAAATCTTCCAAGGATTTAATGTACCTGACTCGAAAAAACCGAAGGACTCTCCATGAAAAATTTCTGGAGGCTTGATGGTTTCCCTGTAGCTCTGCTTCTCTTAAAAATAGCTCCAACAAGTCTCCTTCAATCACATCAAGCACCTCGGGTCTGCAATACAATCTCAAAAACCAAGTAGCCCATCTCGGAGGTCTTTTCTCTTTCATTTTTTTTGAAAAACTGATTCAGGAATTAAATCAAATAACTCATTGCGCAACTGTCTATTAATTTCAAGTGCCGCAACGCCTTCAGCGGTAATATCAAAGAAACGCTTGCTCCTACCGCCTCTCTCCTTAGTTGCCCCTCCTATCCATGACTTGAGGTATTTTTTCTGCTCCAGCCTATCCAGTGCTGTATGCACGGCGCTGATATTGATTTTTCTACCTGTCTTTTCTAAGATCTCGTCCATCACCGATACCCCATAAGCATCCTGATGCTTGATAGCAACAATCATTAGTACCAGCTCTTCAAATTCGCCAAGCCTTGGTCTTATCATTTCATTTACAATTGTGAATGATATAAATATAGATATACTTGAAGGGCAAAAGGTTGCAAAAACAAAAAAATTAGAGAATTTCTAAAAGGATACTTCATCCCAAGCTCCGTTGGGATCTACGCTTATTTGTCCTTGAGTGACTCGTAGAGGCGATGCTATATTGTTGTGAAACAAGCTGCCAGTACCTAGTCCCTGATGAGTTTTGACATCAAGGGTGCTTGCGAATTGACAGATGGCATTGAGGCCGATATTAGATTCGAGAGCTGAGGTGATCCACCATTCTATACCCATTTCGTCTGCCAACTCGATCCACTCTTTGGTAGCAGCAAAACCGCCTAATAGCGACGGCTTAAGAACCAGATAAGGTGGTTTTATGGTTTCCAGGAGTGATTTTTTCTCACATTTGTCCACAACACCTATGAGCTCTTCATCAAGAGCAATTTTTACCGACGACTTCTTACAGAGCAGTTGCATCGCCTCTGGCTGTCGAGGAAGTATAGGCTGCTCAATGGAATGAAGATCAAATTCTTCAAGCTGCTTTAGTTTTTTCAATGCTTCATCAGTACGAAAAGCACCATTAGCATCTACTCTCAAAACACCTGAAGGAAGTGCCTCACGGGTTTGAGCAAGAATCCTCAATTCTGTTTCAAAATCTAGCGCGCCAATTTTCATTTTGATACAGTCAAAACCCTGATTGATCTTGTCTTTGATCTGCTGGAGCACAAAGTCCTCTTCTCCCATCCAAATCAATCCATTTATCGCAATAGGTTTACCCCTGGAAAAGTCATTTTCAAACAACAAACGCCGACCTCCGCGATATAAGTCTAGCATGGCCATTTCTAAACCAAACCTTATACTTGGAAACTCAGAGGGCACAAGTTCTGCTGCTTGGAGGAGTATATCTTTCTCATTATCCGGAAGGGATAGACTTGGGGCCATTTGCTGTAATCGACCTAACACTTCTGGCACCATCGTCATTTCCTCAGTGCTCAGCCCTCCTAATGGAGATACTTCTCCAATTCCATAGACTCTAGGTGTTGATTTATGGAGTAGCTTTATATACCATACATCACGAGTTTTCATAACTCCACGAGAGGTACCGGCATCAAACTTAAATTTTAAAGTACTCGGTGTAAATTCGAGCTTCAGCATAACACACACTTCATATTTATGGACATAAACAGTGTCGATCCGTCAAAGTTTACTTATGAGCTTCCTCAAGAAAAAATCGCTAAACATCCCCTAGACGATAGATCAGCTTCGAAGCTACTTTATTATCAAAACAAGGGTATCACTCATCATCGGTTTGCAGACATTACCTCCATTATTCCGCCGTCAGCCACTCTTTTTTTCAACGATACCAAAGTGATCCCGGCGAGATTGATCTTCTTCAAGGAAACTGGCGCTAAGATAGAGGTGTTCTTACTCGAACCCAAGTCGCCTACTTCGGTTATAGAATCCGCTATGTCCTCAACAGCTGATAGTACTTGGAGGTGTATGATCGGAAATGCCAAAAAATGGAAGGTCGGAACGTCGCTCACTCAGTCTATCTCCGGCACACTAGACCTAATCGCTACTCGCACATCGGAAAACGAAGTTCTACTGTCATGGTCAAATGGCTTGTCATTCAGCGAGGTCCTAAAACTCAGTGGTAAAGTCCCCTTGCCACCATATATCAATCGAGAACCAGCAGAATCTGATGTACCAAGGTATCAAACAGTTTACTCCAAATACGATGGAGCAGTGGCAGCGCCAACGGCGGGCCTGCATTTTACAAATGATATTCTCAGCAAACTAGAACAGCGAGGCGCACTCCTTGACTACCTGACACTACATGTATCCGCAGGAACTTTTCAACCGATGACCGCCCAAAAAGTAGCAGACCATCCTATGCATCAAGAGCAAATAGTAGTCACAAAAAGCAATCTAAAGAACTTGTTAGCAGGTGGGCCAATCTATGCGGTGGGTACCACAAGTATGAGAACTTTGGAATCTATATACTGGTATGGAGTTCGTATTGCTGAGGGTAACCGTGATTTCTTTATTGAGAAACTGGAACCTTATCAGGAAAGGAGAGAATTGCCAACGATGCAGGAGGCGGTTAGGCATGTGCTTTGCTATTTTGAAGAAAACGATTTAGAATCTCACTTAGGACATACCGAAATATTCATATTCCCTGGATATGATTTCAAGGTATGCGACGGACTAGTGACTAACTTTCATCTACCCGGATCTACGCTTATGCTGTTAGTCGCTGCATTTGTTGGGGACGATTGGCAAAATATCTACAAAGAGGCTTTGACAAATGATTACAGGTTTCTTAGTTATGGGGACAGTTCTTTGCTGGTCAGAGGGCATTGAAATATGCAGGAATCATTGTAAATTCCAAAATGGAGAATCACCGTAAATGAAAGATGTCTTTACCTCTTTGTGGGAATGGGTCAGTGTCACCAGTTTCAGTCTCTGGGAGATATTCACGACTCCATTGTTTCATCTGGGCCAAAGTGGAGTAAGTATAGGCACCGTAGTATACTTCCTGGCCGGATTTCTAACCCTTTCCTACTTATCCAAGCGAGCGAAAAAATTTCTAATAGATAGATTTCTACTCAAATCAGGCCTCGACGTAGGCACCCGAGCAACTATCGGCACGGTTACTAGGTTTTTGATACTCCTCATAGGTTCTATTATCATCGTGCAGAGTGCTGGAATTGATCTAAGTGCTCTAAGTTTATTGGCCGGTGCACTGGGAGTCGGAATAGGCTTTGGCCTGCAAAATATCACCGATAACTTCATTTCGGGAATTATCATACTCTTCGAAAAACCAATCAAAGTCGGTGACCGTATCGAGGTAGGAGATGTGCAAGGGGATGTCATAAGCATCTCCGTGAGAGCGACTACTATCTTGACCAATGATAACATCTCGATCATTGTACCCAACTCAGAATTTATATCAGGCAGAGTCATCAACTGGAGTCACAATGACCGGAACATCAGATTCAGGATACCTGTGGGTGTCAGCTATCAGGAAGATCCAGAGCAAGTCCGGCAAATTCTAATTCAAGTAGCCGCAGACTCTACGCATGTCTTGGAAAAGCCCGAGCCCATTGTACTATTTGATGAATTTGCTGATAGCTCAATAAACTTTACACTAGCGGTATGGACAAGCTCGCATACTGATAAGCCTCTGATACTTAAAAGTGCACTATATTTTGAGATTTTTAAAAAATTTAGAGAGAATGGAATCGAAATCCCATTCCCTCAACGTGATTTACACATTAAGCGCGATCTGGTTGAAAAGATCCTGTGAAGAAAGCATGAGTACTATTCAATTAAATCACTCAATGCTTTGTCCCTATGACAAAACACATTCACGATCTTTTTGTTTACAGCAGGCTAGTAGCGAGCGTCAATCTGTACCTATCACCTGATTTTGTACAAACCACCCTGGAAAAAAACGCTGACAACGAGTTGTTATCAGCGTTTATCAGGATTCAGTTTTTCTACTTATCTCCTCTAGTCTGACCGAAGTTATAAGCCAATCCTACGCCAAACACACTTTTAAATTGTGTTTTTGGGCTCTCACCGATCACCTCTCCGGCAGAATTAAATTCCTGAATTTTCACATCATCATCATAGAGTAGTTGTGTCTGCCAGTTGACGGTAAGAAAGTCATTCACTTTCATCACGATTAGGTTCTGCCAATTGACATCAATGTTGCCGAAATCTTCCACATAGTTGGTAAAGAGTTCTAATCTCGTGCTGTAACTAACATTTTTCATCACCTCCCAGGCATAAGCGGCTTTGACAAAAGACCCTAGCTCAGCTCGAGCATTTTTACCTTCCACATCGTACAATCCGGTAGTTGGATTGAGTACTCCAGGATCCACACCAAAGGCCCCAACATTAGCCAGATCTTGATCTAATACAAAGGTTAATTTACCTGTCACAGGACCGTAGGTTAACGAAAAGACTTTGTTAGGTTTCCAATCCAAACCTGTAGATATGAGTAAATATGCCGGCGCTAAAAAATCCGAAATCCTTTCGCCTTCTTCGTTTACCCCTTCCTGAAATTGGGTTCGAAAATCCAAAAGTGTACTCCAATACAACTTGTCCCCCTTCAATTTATATCCAAATTGTGTAACCAGATTGATGCGGTCATCCGTCTTTTCAAAGTCTGCGCTACCATCACCTTGCCTGATAAGACCATAGCCAAGTTCTAAGCTATTATTCCAGATGATTTTGTCTTTTCTGTAGTCAGCGAAAGCGCTAAAAAAACCATTTAGTGAAATGGAGTTGTCCCCTCCGGCAGCCCAGTTCGTTAAGGAAACCTGCGTAAACGTAATTGAAGCAAGGCCTCCTTTTTTCCAGTAAGAGGTATCTGAAGGTATTTTAGTTGTATCCCCAACTGTCAGGCTATCAGCACTTTGAGCTGTTGCCATTACAATACTCAGGGTAAATAAAGTGATAAATGCAGTAGACTTCAAATTCATATATTGATTCCTTTTTGCCGCAAAAATAAAAACATCAAACTTTCCCAAATTTAATTTCGATGAAATGAGCAGCACCCACGTCAAAACATGGCTATTGCCAGATATACTATATTTCCTTCTTAACTTAGCCCAAAAAGGATTGATGAAGCTGAAAAGACTTTTTCCTCTTGTATTGATATTACTGTCATACGCTTGTAGCACTTCTACCACCCATGAGACCGTAAGTACGTCTCCTACTGAGGGAAAAGAAACAAAACCCACCAAATCTTCCAAATCCTATGCCCAACCTATTGTAGAAAAGAGAACTTTAGAGCAAAAAGACGAAACTTGTGAAGGGAGAAATTGTGCAAGAGTGTGCATCACTTATCCTTATTTATCCAAATTTGGCAAACCGAATCAAACCTTGGATAAAGAGGTCAGAAGCATTCTTTCAATCTATATTCCTCGCAAGAAGAGAATTCGAAAGACTGAAGACTTTGCAGATATGTTTATCGAGCAATACCGGAAGTTCAAACAGAAATTTCCAGATAGCAAAACCGCCTGGTATGTCAATTTGAATATCAAAGCTTATCAGCCCACAAAGGACATTTTATCGTTTAAGATTGATAGCGAATCCTACACAGGAGGTGTACATAGCACTAAGGAGATCCGCTTTTTAAACATTCATCCAACCGGTCAGCGGCTTAGCAAAGAAGAGCTGTTTACCGATATCGAAGCTGTTCGTAAACTCGGTGAAAAGGCTTTCAGAAAACAGAATGGGCTGAAAGCATCAGATGATCTTGCTGCCCAGGGCTTTCTGTTTGAAAACAATCGGTTCGCATTACCTAAGCAGATAGGCTTTAACAAAGGAGGGTTGGTCCTTTATTTCAACAGCTATGATATTGGCTCCTACTCCGAGGGACCGATTGAGTGGTCAGTACCTCTGGATCAGATAAAATCCTATTTGAGGGACCTTCCCTAATCGCAAGAATTAGTTGTAGGTGTTTTCCTTCGCATCATTTTCTCGGATGACTCTTCGAAGTATCTTACCAACATTGCTTTTGGGTAGTTCTTCAGCAAATGCAACATGCTTCGGACACTTGTAGCCAGTCAGATTTTCTCTACAGAAAGTTTTAATTTCTTCCTCGTCGAGCGAATCGTCACTCCTCACTATGTACACTTTCACAGCCTCAGTAGACTTCTTATCAGGAACAGCGATAGCACCTACTTCTAACACTTTAGGATGGGAAGCTATGGCATCCTCAACCTCGTTGGGATAAACATTGAAACCTGATACCAGTATCATTTCTTTCTTCCTATCTACGATCTTCAAAAAACCGTCAGCCTCCATCACTGCCACGTCTCCAGTTTTGAGCCAGCCATCATGAAAAATATCTTTCGTATCCTCTGGCTTGTTCCAATACCCTTTCATCACCTGGGGACCTTTAGCACAAAGCTCCCCCTTCTCTCCATAAGGAACCTCATTTCCATCATCATCTATCAAAATCACTTGCGTACTAGGAATCGGTAACCCAATATACCCCACTCGACCATTGCCATCTAATGGGTTGGCACACAATACAGGAGAAGATTCCGTCAGGCCATAGCCCTCAGAAAGTGGCGCTCCTGTTGTCTCTTGCCATTTTTCTGCTGTAAAACGTTGAACAGCCATACCTCCTCCAAAAGCAAATTTTAGATTTGAAAAATCCAGTTTCTTGAAATCAGCGTTATTGAGAAGGCCGTTGAATAATGTATTGACTCCAGTGATGACACTAAACTGATGTTTGCTGAGTTCCTTAACAAACCCCTTCATATCTCTTGGGTTTGTAATAAGGATATTCTTCGCCCCAATCTCCATGGAGACAAGCGCATTGCATGTCAGCGCGAAGATGTGGTACATAGGTAATGCCGTGATGAAAATTTCCTGGCCTTCTTTCAATCCTCCATGAGCCATCCACGCATTCACTTGCATCAGATTCGCAATTAGATTACGATGTGTCAGCATAGCACCTTTTGAAACTCCAGTTGTTCCCCCTGTATATTGGAGGTAAGCCAGATCTTCCCCCTCTATTTTGGGTTTATCGAGTGTGTAGCCAGCACCCTCATTCAGAGCTTTGTTGAAAGGAATTGCCTCGGGCAGGTCAAATTTAGGCACCATCTTTTTGACCCGCTTCACCACAAAGTTGACCAGGGTCTTTTTGAAACCCGGGAGCATATCGCCAATCTCAGTGATGATCACGGTTTCAATATCTGTCTCTGCAATAATTTCCTGAAGATTGCTGGCAAAATTTGCAAGAATCACAATAGCCTTAGCGCCAGAGTCCTTGAATTGGTGACGCATCTCACCCGAAGTATACAAAGGGTTTGTATTCACGATGACCAATCCAGCACGCAAGGCTCCAAACATTACAACAGGGTATTGTAGAAGGTTAGGCATCTGTATAGCAACCTTATCTCCCTTTTTCAACCCGATGACCTGCTGAAGGTAAGCTCCAAAATCAGTAGACAGTCGATCCACCTCTGAGAAGGAAAGCACCTTTCCCATATTCTCAAAAGCCGGCTTATTAGTGTTCTTATTAAAGGATTCTTGAAAAAGATCAGGAAGACAGCTGTATTTATCAGCGTCGATCTCTTGGGGTACTCCATCAGGGTAAGTATCCAGCCAGGGTTGACTGCTCATATGCTAACTCTATTTTATTGGGTTTAGAAAATGCGATCTAAATATAATAGAAGTTAGGCAGGAAGCCGCCTGGTCTGAGGTTTTCGTGAAAAAGGATTATCGTATGATGGAATACCAGTAGAAGTCGGTATAAAAAGAAAATGGCCTCGGCACCCCTACCAAGACCATATTCAAATAAACAACATTAACCCAAAAATGATGGCTGTAGGAGAAGGATTCGAACCTCCACGAAGCGGTTAGCCCCGATAAATCACGACAATTCTTAAACAGTCGTGATGCATCAGGGTTTGTCCCTTATCTTCACCCCCGAGACAGGAGGGCATGTCTGCCAATTTCATCACCCTACAGTATGTTTTAAAGAACTATTGAGGTTCAAAATTAACAGTCTGATATTTTTTTTAAAAATTTTTTAATAATTTTGATGAAAGTTTTTCATATCTAATAATTTTGAATACTCAATATTATCTAATTGCTAAATTCTCCATTCCAAAATGAGTAAAAATTACGAAATTGACAATGTGGATCTAAAAATCCTCAATATTTTAATGGAAGACGCCAAAATTCCCTATACAGAAGTCGCTAAGAAGGTTTTTGTTTCGGGAGGTACGGTGCATGTACGGATGAAGAAGCTTGAGGAGATGGGTGTTGTCAACGGCACTACTCTGAAAATGGACTACTCTAAATTAGGATTTGACGTCACCTGCTTTATGGGGATATTCCTGGATAAAGGTTCATTGTACGATAGCGCGGTCGCGCAGTTGAAGGAGATTCCTGAAATTGCCAAGATTCATTATACAACAGGAAACTACAATATCTTTATTAAGATTCATTGCAAAGACACCAAGCACCTACGCGATGTCCTGCATGATAAAATACAAAGAGTCGAAGGTATAGAAAGAACTGAAACCTTTATCTCACTAGAAGAAAGTCTCAATAGGCATTTACAGTTCTAAAAAGTCATTCTACTAAAATTTTCTGGTCTGGATTCGAAACCTTTTAGGGGGTTAATGGATTCTTATTTAGAATAATTTTAAATAAGCGATCTGCTTGTTATTTTTGCAAGGTCACTTTTTAGAAAAAACAGAATAAGAATCGAATGAGCAAAGACGATCAAATCCTTGAAGAATTCACCTCCAAGGAATACGAGCATGGCTGGTCTGTAGATTTCGAAGCAGACGAAGCCCCTCCCGGCCTGAATGAGGATATCATTCGATTCATCTCAGCAAAAAAAGACGAACCTCAATGGCTTTTGGATTGGCGTCTCAATGCCTTTCGACAATGGAAGGATATGGTAGAGCCTAAATGGCCTAATGTTACCTACCCTAGCATCGATTACCAGGCCATCAAATATTATTCTGCTCCCAAGCAGCAGAAAAAACCGGATAGCCTTGATGAAGTAGACCCAGAACTACTAAAAACATTTGAACGACTCGGTATTTCTCTTCAGGAGCAAAAAAGATTGACTGGAGTAGCCGTAGATGCGGTAATTGACTCTGTCTCCGTAGCTACCACTTTTAAAGAGAGCCTCTCGGAGCTAGGCATAATTTTCTGCTCCTTTAGTGAAGCAGTCAAAGATCACCCGGAGCTAGTCAAAAAATATATGGGCTCAGTTGTCCCATCAAATGACAACTATTACGCAGCTTTAAATTCTGCTGTGTTCTCGGACGGATCATTCTGTTATATTCCAAAAGGAGTCCGTTGTCCGATGGAGTTATCTACCTACTTTAGGATCAATGCCGCTAATACAGGACAGTTTGAAAGAACCCTGATAGTGGCAGAAGAAGGATCATATGTAAGCTATCTCGAAGGATGTACCGCCCCTATGCGAGATGAAAATCAGCTTCATGCGGCTGTCGTTGAAATATACGCCGAGAAGGACGCAGAGGTGAAATACAGTACCGTGCAAAACTGGTATCCTGGAGACAAAAATGGCAAAGGAGGTATCTACAATTTCGTGACCAAAAGAGGAATCTGTGCCGGAAATCATTCCAAGATATCATGGACCCAGGTCGAAACTGGATCCGCCGTGACATGGAAATACCCCTCCTGCATTCTAAAAGGTGATCACTCAGTCGGAGAGTTTTACTCCGTAGCCGTGACCAACAACTTTCAGCAGGCAGATACAGGTACCAAAATGATCCATATCGGCAAAAACACAAGGTCCAGAATTGTATCTAAAGGTATCTCTGCAGGAAAATCCCAAAATAGCTATCGCGGACAAGTTCACGTTATGAAACGAGCAGAAAATGCCCGTAACTTCTCACAATGTGATTCGCTGCTAATGGGTGACAAATGCGGCGCTCATACTTTCCCGTACATAGACGTAGAGAACAAAACAGCTCAGGTAGAGCACGAAGCCACAACTTCTAAAATCGGAGAAGATCAGATATTCTATTGCCTGCAAAGAGGACTGGATGAAGAAAGTGCCGTAGCGCTGATCGTGAACGGATTTGCCAAAGAAGTCATGAACAAACTCCCAATGGAGTTTGCTGTCGAAGCGCAAAAACTACTCGCACTCACATTAGAAGGCAGTGTCGGATAGACAGAATATTATTGAAATCAAGCGAAAAAAATTAAAAAGACATACATGTTAAAGATCACAGACTTACACGCATCGATCGAAGACAAACAAATCCTACAAGGAATCAATCTAGAAGTAAATGCCGGTGAAGTTCACGCGATTATGGGACCAAATGGTTCTGGCAAGAGTACTTTGGCGTCTGTTTTAGCAGGTAGAGAAGATTACGAAGTGACCAATGGCAGTATCTCATACTTCGAAAAGGATTTATTGGAGTTTGGTCCCGAGGAAAGGGCTCGCGAAGGAATATTCCTAGCTTTCCAATATCCTGTAGAAATACCCGGTGTCAGCACTACCAATTTTCTAAAAACTGCCCTCAACCAGGTTAGAGAATACCGTGGTGAAAAAGCCTTGGATGCAGTTTCTTTTCTGAAACTGATGAAAGAAAAAATGAAACTTGTCGAAATCGATCAGGCACTTCTGAGTCGATCCCTGAACGAAGGGTTCTCAGGTGGTGAAAAGAAACGAAACGAAATATTCCAGATGGCTATGCTGGAGCCGAAGCTTTCTATTCTGGACGAGACAGATTCTGGACTTGATATAGATGCATTGAGGATTGTGGCCAATGGCGTCAATACCCTGAAGTCGAAGGACAATGCAACGATTGTAGTTACGCACTATCAGCGATTGCTAGATTACATCGTTCCAGATTTTGTCCATGTACTGTATCAAGGACAAATTGTAAAGTCCGGCGATAAATCGCTTGCCCTGGAACTGGAAGAAAAGGGATATGATTGGATCAAAGAAGAAGTAGCAGCCCACGCGCTTTAAGCCTCCGAAAATGGAAGAAACTCTGACTTTAGAAGATGTAATATCAGCGGCCTATCACGGGAGCTCAATCAGCAAGCCTGACAGTATCTTGAAAAACTTCAAGGAAACTGCCCTATCAGAAATGGAGGCAATGGGCCTGCCCCACAAGAAACACGAAGAGTACAAATACACTCCCATTCGTAAAGTTATTGAAAAAATGCTGCAGACGGGAGATGCTGACAATGAATACATCCCCAACGTCGACGTTTCCTCGTTTGTCTATCAGGTTGAGGGCAATCATTTGATATTTGTAAACGGTGAGTTTCGGCCGGATCTATCGATCATCAACATAACAGATGGCTTGGAAATCACTAAGATTGATGAATCCAGCTTCAAGGAGTTCGGTGAGGTTATTAACAAGGCTAGTGATCAATCTTACAACGCATTCACAGCATGGAACAGTGCTATGTTCCAGAATGGGCTCTCTATCGAGGTGGCTAAAAAGACCAACCCTGCACCTATATTTATTTACCACTTTTACCAAAGTGAAAGCCTAGTGTTAAGCCATCCAAGAATATTGGTTAGCGTAGAATCGAGTGCCGCAGTAGATATCACCGAAAAGTCCATATTTACAAATGGTCAGGTCTTTAGTAACAACGTGACCGAAGTCCTTCTACAGCAAAATGCTAAGATGAGCCTTACCAAGCTCCAGAATCACGATGAGCAATCTGTCCTACATGATGGCGTGCATGTCAGACAAGCGCGAGATAGTAGGTTTGACATCAATACATTCTCATTTGCTGGGAAAATGATTAGGAACAACCTAAACATCTCACTGGACGACGAAAACTGCGAAACGAATATGCATGGTCTTTACCTACTCAATGGCACCACACATGTTGATAATCATACCGCAGTAGATCACAAAAAACCTCATTCACTGAGCAACGAACTCTATAAAGGCATCGTTGATGGCAAAGCAAAGGCGGTATTCAATGGTAAAATATTTGTACGTCCCGGAGCTCAACAGACCAATGCCTTTCAGTCCAATAACAATGTGAGCCTGTCGGAAGGCGCTACAATTAACACCAAACCTCAGCTGGAAATCTGGGCTGATGATGTCAAGTGTTCTCACGGCTGTACAATCGGACAATTGGATGAAGAAGCCATATTTTATTTGAGAGCAAGGGGTCTGGATGAAGTATCTGCCAAGGCCATGCTACTCAATGCTTTTGCTGAAGAAACACTACAAAATGTAACACAGGAAGTAGTAAATTCAGAGATAACAGAGATGATCAGTAATCGCCTCCAATAATGGAAACCATAACAGACCAACATTTCGATGTACAAAAAATTAGAGCTGAGTTTCCGGTATTGGATCAAAAAGTAAATGGACATGATCTGATTTACTTTGATAATGCAGCTACTTCACAAAAGCCTAAACAAGTCATCGATGCCCTCACCAAGTATTATGAACACAATAATTCCAATATTCATCGGGGCGTGCATACACTTGCTGAAAGAGCAACTCACGATTACGAGGAGACTCGAAAAGCCGTAGCAACATTTATCAACGCCAATGAAGCTGAAGAGGTAGTATTTACGAAAGGAACGACGGAGGGGCTCAACCTGGTAGCACAAGCATACGGACGAAAGTTCCTGAAGGCTGGAGACGAGATCATGGTATCGGAAATGGAACATCATTCCAACATCGTACCGTGGCAGCTACTCTGTCAACAAACCGGAGCAGTACTCAAAAAAATACCTATTACCGAAAATGGAGAGCTGGACATGGGAGCCTTTGATCAGTTGATCAATGAAAGGACAAAGATTGTTTCCATCGTCTATATTTCAAACTCGCTTGGCACCATCAATCCGATATCAACTATAGTAAAAAAAGCGCATTCGGTTGGTGCTAAGGTCGTAGTAGATGGAGCTCAAGCTGCACCTCACCAAAAATTGGATGTCAAAACTCTTGGATGCGACTTTCTAGCTTTTTCAGCTCATAAAATGTACGGCCCTACAGGAGTAGGCGTGCTCTATGGGAAACGAGATGTATTAGAAAAAATGGACCCTTATCAGGGAGGTGGTGAAATGATCAAGGAGGTCAGTTTTGATGGCACCACGTACAATGACATCCCCTACAAGTTTGAAGCAGGCACTCCTAACATAGGAGACGTGGTAGCCTTCAAAGAAGCTATCGAATTTATACAACGCATTGGCCATGAAGCATTGCATACCCACGAACAGAAGTTGTTGCAGGTAGGCTCTGAGTTGTTGCACAAAATTGAGGGATTTGAACCGGTAGGATATGCTGGAGACAAGGCCAGTGTAATCTCATTTAATATTGAAGGTGTGCATCCATTTGATCTAGGCATGTTCCTGGATGCAAGAGGAATAGCCGTCAGAACTGGCCATCATTGCACGCAGCCTGTTATGGATCGGTATCAAATTGATGGAACTGTCCGGGCATCATTCGCTGTTTATAACACGAAAAATGAAATTGAAGTCTTTGCGGATGCCTTGCAGGAAATTATAAAAAAATTCAAAAAATAGTTTTGGCTGAGATCAAGGAAATTCAAGAAGAGATCATCGAGGAGTTTTCAATGTTGGACAGCGACATGGAAATGACCATCAGCTACATCATGGAGCTGGGAGAGCAACTTCCGGATTTCCCAGAGGAGCAGAGAACTGAGGAAAATATAGTAAAAGGTTGCCAATCCAAAGTTTGGCTAACACCAGAATTGCAGGATGACCAAGTTGTCTTTCAAGCCGATTCGAATACTGCCATTACCAAAGGATTAGTAAGCTTGCTCATCAGGGTGTTATCAGGTCAGACAGCCAAAAACATCCTGGAAAACGACATATTCTTTCCTGAAAAAATTGGAATGAATCGTTTTATTGGCACACAAAGATCTAATGGCTTTGCGGCTATGATCAAGCAAATGAAATTATACGCTTTGGCATATGAAGCCAAAGTGCAATCGGGAGTTTGAGTAATTATGGACAATACAGAACACAAAACCGCCTCATCCGATACACTTGCAATGAAGGAGCAAGTAGTCGAAGCCATCAAGCAGGTGTATGACCCGGAAATCCCTGTAGATGTCTATGAGCTGGGATTGATTTATGAGATCAATATTTTCCCTGTAAACAATGTCCATATATTGATGACACTGACCTCACCGGCCTGCCCTTCTGCAGAAGAAATACCCGGAGAGATAGAGATGAAGGTAAAGGAAGTAGAAGGTATAAATGACGTGAATGTTGAAATAACATTTGACCCTCCATATGCCACCGACATGATGTCGGAAGCAGCCAGGTTGGAATTAGGATTTATGTGATCGGCCTATTAACAGAGCAAAACAAAAGAGTATAAAATCGAAAATTAGATAGATATGTATCCAGAAGAATTAGTAGCCCCTATGCGTGGCGAATTAGCCCAAATAGGATTTGAGGAACTAAAATCAGCTGAAGCAGTAGATAACCATTTGAAAGATCAAAAAGGTACATCATTGGTAGTAGTCAATTCTGTATGTGGCTGTGCCGCTGGCACCGCTCGTCCGGGCGTGGCGCTAGCGCTTCACAACTCTGATAAGAAGCCTGACCACCTTGCAACTGTATTTGCTGGCGTGGATATGGAGGCCACAGCAAAAGCTCGGGAGTATACACTACCATATCCACCGTCTTCACCATCCATCGCCTTGTTCAAAGACGGTGAGTTGGCTCATTTCGTAGAAAGGCACCATATTGAAGGGCGCTCGGCAGACATGATTGCCAACCACTTGGTAGAAGTTTTTAAAGAATATTGTTGATCGCCAACATCAATTTATCATTTTCAAGAAGGCTTACATGACGTAGGCCTTTTTTGTTGCTACCTAAATGACTTGCCTATCAACCTAACTAAATTGAGGTGGTACTCAGAGTTGAATTTTCCCCATTTTGTTCAGGTCAGCCTATTTAACACTGAAAAACGTAGTCTAGCTTACAAAACCATCTTCTTTATAATAAAAGCTTCGGCCCTATGTCAACACCATCTGGTTTCACACGTTTGCATAGCTACTAATCAAGCCGTGGACTATGAAAATTGCCTTGACTATTTTAGCGCTACTTTTTCAACTTAACCTACTATCTCAGCCAGAACAAGATTTTTTTTCTGATTGCAATGCATTCCTCCTGAAGCATGTGCATGTTGGCAAAGTGGATTATAAGAGTTTAAAAGGAGATCCCTCCTACTTAGCAGATCTCGTAGCACAGATTGAGCAAATGGATTTGACAGGAAAATCTGAAAACTTCCGGTTAGCCTTTTTCATCAATACCTACAATCTGCTGGTTATTCAGCAAGTGGTTGACTTCTACCCTATTCAGAGTCCTCTTGATGTGAGTGGATTTTTCAAAAGGAGAAAGTTTGTCATCGCTGGAGAGCAACTGACTTTGGATCAATTAGAATTTGACAAAATATTCAAAGTTAGAGATGATCCTAGAGTACATTTTACACTTGGCTGCGCAGCTAAAAGTTGTCCATTTTTGTATGACAATGCGTATACTCCCGATCATATCGATGAGCAACTCAATTTCCGTACACAGCTCATCATCGATCAGGCTATCTATGTTGACATCCATGATGACCATAGAACAGTGGAACTATGCAAGGTCTTTGATTGGTACCAAGATCAATTTCTAGCCAATGACAGCTCTCTCGTCGCTTTTATCAATAAGTACCGCTTTTACAAAGTCCCAGAAGACTACTCAGTCAAGTTCAAAGAATATGACTGGACTTTAAATGATGTTTCTTTAGAATAAACTACAAGATTAGCTATGAAGGCCCTTACGACAATTACTTTACTGACATGCTCTATACTCGCATTTGGCCAGGATGATCATCCATTTTTTGATAAGGCTAATGCTTTCCTGATGGAGCACGTAAAGGACGGACTCATTGACTACAATCAACTCAGATTGGATCACAGTGATCTGGATTCGCTGACTACAATGATCGAACAGATGGACCTGTCTTATAAATCTAAGGAGTTTGAAAAGGCCTTTTGTGTAAATGCCTATAATCTTCTTGTCATCAAACATGTATTGGATAATTATCCGGTTAAAAGCCCTAAAGATGTTGACGGTTTTTTTAATAAAAAGAAATTTAAAGTAGCAGGCAATATCAAAACCCTGGACGAGATAGAGTTCCAAATGATATTGGAAAAATTTCCAGATCCTCGCATTCATTTTGTATTGAACTGCGCAGCTATCAGCTGCCCGACTTTATACAATCGAGCGCTTTACCCTAAGGAACTAGAAGACCAAATGATGTTTAGGGCCAAAATGATTGTGGACCGTGATGACTATGTAAAAGTGCAGCACGACACCAAGGAGATCTATTTATGTAAGGTGTTTGAATGGTACCAAGATCAGTTTACTGAAAAGTCATCTTCCCTGGTCGCCTTCGTCAACACTTACAGGTTTTATTCCCTGCCCAAAAACTACGAAGTCAAGTTCCTTGAATATGACTGGACCTTGAACGATGTCAAATGATCTAACCTAAAAGAATTCGTTCATCTTCATTAGTTTCGCTTTCTTAAGTATGAAGCGACCCGACTTTGATGATATCTTTATGGAGCTGGCAGTCAACCTGGCCCGAAGATCACACTGCATTAAAAGGCATGTGGGAGCCGTTCTGACTAAAGACACTCGAATTATCTCCATAGGCTACAATGGTCCACCAGCTGGCACACACAACTGTGATGAGAAATGGCCCGAAACCGGTTGCCCAAGAGACTCTAAAGGAGGGTGTTCGCTAGCGATACATGCAGAACAAAATGCCTTGCTATACGCCGTCAAAAACAAAGCATCTGTTGAGGGTGCAAATATGTATGTAACGCTATCACCATGTCTGGCATGCGCTAGGATCATCTACACGATGGGAGTAAATCGAGTGATTTATTTGAATTCCTATGCTGAGCATAAGG
>JAHCMJ010000351.1 GCA_019192485.1 Cyclobacteriaceae bacterium HetDA_MAG_MS6
CGCAACAGGAAAACCTTGGTATCAATACGTAGAAGACGAGTTTTTCAAACCCTTGAGTATGGACCGAAGTATTACCAGCGTTGCGCGTCTTGAAGATCTCGGCAATTTTGCCACACCGCATAAGCCCATAGAAGGCAAAAGTCGACCCATCTCATGGGTCAACTGGGACAACATGGGTGCCGCCGGCGGTATCATTTCTTCGGTAAAGGATATGTCTCAATGGATTAAGCTCAACTTGCAAAATGGCCTCTGGCAGGGGGATACCTTGATTCATCCAATGCAGCAAAACATCCTCTGGACACCTCACAATAATTTTGTTGTGAGTGAAAAATCTAAAAAGGATATTCCTGGAAGGCATTTTAGCAGCTACGGACTTGGATGGGGATTGTACGACTATTTCGGCCGAATGGTGGTCACGCACAGTGGTGGTTATGACGGCATGTATTCCAGAGTCATGATGATGCCAGATGAAAAACTAGGGGTTGTTATACTGACCAATAGCATGTCGGGGATCACTTTCCCACTTGCAATGAAAATAGTTAATGACTTCATCAAAGAAGATCGTCGTGACTGGTCAGCCGAATACTTAGCTAAGACAAGCCATGACGATAGAATCTCGCAACTCAAGCAAGCCAGAGTTAATAACACTTCACCTTCTATAGATGAAGAGGACTTCACTGGTACTTATCGCTCAGATATGCTAGGAGAAATCAAAATTGTCAAGAACGAAGACCAACTCAAGCTGCTTTTCAGCAATGCTCCAAATCTTTCTGCCACGATAATGCACTGGCATTACGATACCTGGCAAATTCATTGGGATGAGACCCATGCCTGGTTTGACTTTGGGCTCTTGACCGTGAAAACGAGCAATGACTTGAAAGTAACTGAGTTAACCTTAGATGTACCCAACCACGATATTTTTTTTGATGAACTGACCATCATCCGCCAGGAATAACTTTAAAATTTCACGACCGCACTTATGAAATACTTACTACCTCTAACGCTCATTATCATTTCCTTAAATGCCTCAGCTCAAGATCTGATCGTAAAAATCAATGGAGATTCTCTCAACTGCAGGATTGTTGAAACCAAAAATAGGACTGTTTTCTTTTCAGTTTTTGAAGGGCAGACACCCAAGAGTGATTTCCTGAGTCTTGACGAAATCAAAACTATCCATAGAGGGTACTATGAAGAAAACCCTGATACTTATGTAGCGGTGACAAAAGATGGCGAAGCTGTCCTTGTAGATGCTGATGCTACAAAATACGGGCCTGCACCGAAGAAAGGACGACTAAAAACCTCTCTGGATATCGGTTGGGGATTTCGAACAGGCCAGCTAGTGGAAACTAATAACAGCGTCTTAGACGAATATCTCAGACAATTAAAAAATGGATTGTCATTTGGTGCTTCCATGGAAATTTTCATCAACAGCCAGTCGAGTATAGGTGTCAAGGCCAGCCAATTTCAAAAAAAGAATTCCGGAGACATCAGCGGAGTTGGTAGCATTTCAGACAATATTAGGATCAGGTATATAGGCCCTTATTATGGGATGAGCAACAAGTTAGTAAGCGGACCGATCTTCCACTATCATTTCGGGTTAGGGTACATGAGTTACTACAACGATGCTCGTGACAATGGAACTGTTGTTGTGATTGAAGGAGAAACTTTTGGGCTGGAAGCCGCACTTGGAATAGATATCCCAGTCAGTCAAAACATGGCCATTGGATTCACCGCAGCATTCACTGCGGGCACACTCACATCTTTGACTCGAAATGGCCAGACGATCAAATTACAATCTGATCAATACGAAAGCCTATCAAGGTTTGATCTGACCGTAGGGCTCAGAATCTACTAAGCTAAAACGCGCTCTTTCCCCAGTTCCTTAAGCATCTTGCCATGATTCCAAATGGCATGCGCAAAGGTCTTTTCAGAATTGTAAGGTAATCCAAACTCTTCTGTGGTCTGAGCGACTATTTTAGATATCTGAGGATAATGAGTATGGCAGATTGTAGGAAACAGATGGTGCTCAATTTGATAATTGAGCCCTCCTATAAACCACGTCATGAGCCTATTGCCCTGATCAAAATTGCTGGTAGTCATCAACTGATGTACAGCAAAATTGTGATCTAGATTCCCTGTACTATCTGGTATGGGAAAATCACACTTGGGCATGATGTGTCCACTTTGAAAAACAAGAGATAGGGATAGACCTGTCACAAAATGCATCAGGAAAAAACCTGCCACAATATAACCGGTCGAGATCGGTATCAATGTCAATGGTAATACTAGTGCATAAGAATAGTAGAATAGCTTCCACAAAATCACATTGGTCATTACCCGACGAAATTTGCTGTTACTCTTGATCAACCCCATTTTCCAGTATCGCACGGTGCGAACAAAGTCATTTACCGTGATTTTACCAATGGTCATCATTCCATACAAAAACCAGGCATAAATGTGCTGAAACTTGTGAATAGACTTATGCTCTTGCTCTGGAGAAAAGCGCAAGACAGGAGTCACAACTAGATCGTCGTCACCTCCGTGAATATTGGCATACGTATGATGGAGTACGTTATGCTGAAGATGCCAAACTACATCATGAGCACCAAGCGCATTGAAGACCAAACCCAATAATTTGTTGACTCGTGGCTTGCTAGTGTAAGCACCATGTATAGCATCGTGCATGACGTTTAGACCTAAACCTGACATGCCCACTGCCATTAGCAGCCACAAGCTAAAAAACATCCATAATGAAGAAAAAACTCCCGCTAAAAGCATACCATAGGGTACTGCATAAATAAAGAGCATAATGATCGTCTTGATGAAGATTCTATGATCTCCGTGTTTATCAATTCCGTTTTCTTGGAAATAATTATTTACCCGTTGCTTAAGCAGATGGGAAAAATCCATATTGTTCTCTTTCGAAAACTTAAAAGTTTTTGACTCCATATTAGATTTTGGCTGGTGTCCAAATCAAAAAAAAAGCATGTCAAACCGAATACGGAACCTGTCGAATTGGGGAAGAAATGGGATTTTAATGAGGAAACGAAACCTGTTTTTCTGAATCGTAAAGGTAATCAAAAAAGCTCCACTGGTTACAAAACTTCAGATCACCATCAAACAGGCATATGTTATTTTTTAATCAATTTTTTAGAATATTGGAAATTCTCCCCCTCAATGATCAAAAAATAAATACCCGATCTCCAGGTAGCATTCAATTGTCGGCGGTACTTATTAGAGGTAAATACTACACGACCACTCATATCAGATATTTCCATAAGTGTTGTTCGGCCAATTTGGGCATCTGGTATGCTGACATTCAGATAGTCTCGGACCGGGTTTGGGAAGATCAGAATATCCGAACGTAACTCTTGATTAGAAAGTATGACAAACTCATCAGAGAAAACCGTACATCCACCAGAGTTGGTGACGGCAACAGTGTATACCCCTACCTCATCGGGAGTAAAAGAGTCACTCGTAGCTCCATCAATTGCCTCCCCATTAAGGTACCATTGTATTTCAGCATTCGCGGATTCAATGAGTAAAGATCCATTTAAGGATTGGATAAACGGCACATCGGGAGAGGATAATTCAACCTCAACATCAGCATTGAAAGTCCCGAAGCAACCATTTTCGTCGGTGACTATCACCTCATAAGTACCTGCCATAAGGTTTTCAAAAACGCCGGTGACATTCTCCACAGCGCCATCGAGACTATAAGTAAATAATCCAGATCCTCCCTGACCCACAACCTCAATAACACCATTTTCGTCTCCTTCGCATTTCTCCTCTTGGATCAAGATCTGTGCTGAAATAGTTGCTGGTTCAACTATCTGGAAGGAACGCTCATTTTGACATCCTGATCCATCACGTACCACAACATTGTAGAATCCTGCAGCTAATGCACTAAACTGAGTGTCAGTCGTAAATGCAGCATCATTCAGGCTCACTTGGATGTCACCTTGATTTCCAGTTATGGTCAACTCAGCAAAACCATCAGATTCGCCGGCACAGGATGCGTGAGTGACGCTCAGCCCTATCTCCAAAGCCATGGGTTGTCCAATAGTAATGATTGTATCTCTCTGACAACCCGCCTCGTCTTGAACCACGAACGAATACTCTCCAGCGGTCAAACCTGTGAAAGTACCGGAACTCTGTAGCGATCCCCCGGACATTGAAAAGCTGTAAGCACCACTACCTCCGCCTGCCGTGACTGTAACAGATCCATCTTGACCCCCATGACATGAAGGTTCAATGGAATTCGCCGTCAATGTAAGGCCTTCACCACCAAGCAAGATAACTTCCTCGATAATCTGACAGTCATTTGCATCAATTATGGTAAAGGTGTATGTCCCAGCACCAAGATTGCTAAAAATATTATTCGCACCCGGAGTCTCGCTACCCAATTGATAAGTGTATGGCGGAGTTCCTCCTGA
>JAHCMJ010000352.1 GCA_019192485.1 Cyclobacteriaceae bacterium HetDA_MAG_MS6
AATCAGTACCATTCAATACGGCTCCACTCAATAGCTCATTGGCTGCGTCGGCATCAGCATCATCGACATTGTCTACAGCTAAACTGCTCAGATCTACAGAATTGCCGTTACCGATCGAAAGGCTGTAGGATACATCATTGTAGCTCAGGGTCTGTGCATCGGTATTGTCTAGAAAACCCGTCAAATCCACTGGTGAAGCATCATTGGTCAAGGTCAGGCTATTCCCACTCAAGGCCAAATCCTGATTGTCCGTACCTGTACCATCTTGGAGTGAAGCCAGGGCAACAACAGTTGTACCGCCAGCATCGGTCAGTTCCAAATCAGTACCATTCAATACGGCTCCACTCAATAGCTCATTGGCTGCGTCGGCATCAGCATCATCGACATTGTCTACAGCTAAACTGCTCAGATCTACAGAATTGCCATTGTCAATAGATAGACTAAAAGACACATCATTGTAGCTTAGGCCTTGGCCATCTGTATTATCTAGGTAACCTGTCAAATCCACAGGTGAAGTGTCATTGGTCAAGGTCAGACTATTCCCACTCAAAGCCAAATCTTGATTGTCCGTACCTGTACCATCCTGGATGGATGCCAAACTTACGGTATTCCCATTGCTGACAGAAAGATCAGTGCCAGCCAATGCGAGAGTTTGAGCATCGGTATTATCCAGAAATGGCGCTAGGTCTACTGGCGTAGCATCTTCGGAGAGTATTAAATCACTCCCATTTAAGGATATATCTTGAATTTCATTGGTGCTATCCAAATCACCGGTGTTGACGATCTGATCATTTTGAATCAAAATACCATTCCCGGCACTTAGTTGAGTTCCCACCATGGGAAACCATTGATTGACAAGCCAAAAGTAAAAGGCTCCATCATCGGTATCGAAAACCATGAGACCATTATCAGTGGAAGTGAGCTGCGAGACAAAACTGTTGTCAGTCCTTTGGGCAGTGGTCATTCTAGGAACTAAAAATCCTTGATCGGCAGTCGGTGAAACCAACTCGAGAACTGCATTTGGATTGGGGGTCTCAGTGCCTATTCCTACGGAATTTTGACTATGACCGGAAAACCCTAAAAACACAAGCGTCAATAATCCGACTAGTCTACGCAAATAACCACGATTTGAAACTTGCGTATGAAAAAACGCCCGGCCCACAGTGTTGCGAATATTGTCCACATTTCCCGTTGCTTTAATATTGGCAGTGGGCACGGGCGCGTCGCCTTGATCATTGAAACGATTATCTTGAAAGTTGTTGATGCGGTAAGTGAATTCGTAAACGGTTCGTGACTTTTGCCGTCTACGAAGGAATCGGGAAATGTGTAAATCCATCGGAGTTCGGTTTTTAAAACTATTTGATTCGAAGCTCCAAAAAAAACTATTCAGGGAGGTCACCCACTACGGGTGAATTGTCTCTCACCCGGCTGGGTGGTTTTTTAAAAAGGCCTAATAAAACAAGTATAAGAGGTTTTTGAATCCTTATAAGATTTGAGAATATAGCCTAACCCCTATCACTTACAACAAAGGAGAGTGCTTCTTTTCGATTAGAAACTCCCAATTTCTCGTAGATGTTCTTAAGGTGAGTCTTGACGGTATTCACTGAAACGAAAGTCTCGGAAGCTATTTCGCCATTGCTCTTTTCGCTCAAAGCCAACTTCAATACTTCAAACTCCCGATGTGTCAATGGAACGTTTAGCTTTTTATTGAGTTGATTTACAGACATGCCTAGCTTCTCCGGATCACCTTCAAGAATACCACTGATCCTTACTCTCAATTCAGTGAGTTCGGCTGAAAGTAGTGCATTCTTCAATTTGGCATTTTTCCAAACGAAAAAAGTAACCGTAAAAGCTAAAATGGCAAACATGATAATGCCAATTAGCAAGGCGTTCCTCTCTTTAGTACGTTGATCATTCTCGGCATTCAGTCTTTCTATTTCTGCTTGTTTTTGAACAGTCTCAAACTCAATTTCCAGTTCATAAACTCGATTTTGCATGGCATTTGATTGTAGAGAATCAAAAAGCTGGTGTTGCATCTCAGCATATGAAAACGCCTCTCTCCATGATCCCTGTTTTCGCTTTACTCTGGAGGCCATTTCGTACAAGTCGAGCAGTACATAATCGTCGGTAGTTTCTTTTGCTATGTCGAAGCCTTTTTGCAGTGTCCTCATTGCTGTTGCAAGTTGACCGCGTTTCATATACAGTTCGGCCAGATTATGCATCAACTCCGCATTTGGATAATTGACTAAATCGCTAATAAACTGTGATTGTCGAAAGGCATCTTCCGCTTTATCCAACTTGTTTTTTTCCAGCCATAATCTGCCTTTGGCACTGTGCGAAGCTAAAAGTGCAATCGAATCATCTTGCTCTGTTGAGGTGGTGATCGCCAAATCCAACGCTTCTCGAGCCTCGGGATACCTGCCTAACTTAGTCGCGTAGACTCCCTGCTTCAGATAGTTACGAGAGCGTATAACGCCACTTGTCAAGGATAGCTCATTTGCCCTTCTAATATAGTCATAAGCCAATTTGAGATCATTCAGCTTATTATAGACACCGGCGATATTGCCCAATACCGAAATTTGAAATTCCACCTGACCAATATCGACGCTAAGAGCAAGTGCCTGCTGGTATTTGGCCAATGAAAGATTGTAAAGATCCTGAGCCCAATACACATTACCCTCAGCCCGAAGTAATTGGATTTCTATTTCTGGATAAATGCCTGCAGGTATTGTCGTCCTAGCAAGATCCACGTAATACAGACAAGTGTCCAATTGACCTAATTGACCATATGCAGTGCCTCGATAATAATAAAAGTATGATCTTAATGAGTCAGTTGCTACTTGATCAATTTTTACATCATTCAAGATCTCGAGAACCAAATGAGGATTTCTGGTTTGGAGTATCTTATGATAGATATCTAGCGGTTGTATACTGGCGACACAAGGAGCGTTGCATAAAATCGTAAAGAGCGCAATGAAAATATATCGATTATGCATTTTTAGTAACGACTTCGATGGCTTGAGTTCTATTGCTTACACCGAGTTTGTCGTAAATATTTTTCAGATGTGTCTTGACGGTATTGATCGATACGTATAATTCCTCTGCGATTTGCTGATTGGTTTTCTGAGCGAAAATCTTCTTCAAAACATCATACTCTCTTTCTGAAACAGGATTTACCAGTCGATCGTTCAATTGCGCTCTATCCATATCAAATCTCCCTTCATACTTCCCAAGGAGTTCGGTGACTTGTGTTCGTAATTCATTGACATGACCATGCAAGATCACCTCTTTTAGATGTGCTCTTTGCCGGTGTGCATAAAAGATATAAGAGCCCACAGCTACAATGCCTACAAGCGAAATGATCAGAAACAGCTGTATAGTTCGCTTATTTCTGAGTTCGGCGGTGGCCAGCTGATTCTCTCTATCCAGCAGTTTGATCTGGTTTTCTTTCTTGGCTATTTCGAGTTTAGATTCTAGTCTACCAACTCTCCTTGCCGCGTTGGCATTGAACAAGCTATCTGCTGCAGATGCAAATATTCTATGAAATTCATACGCTTTTTTGTACTGTCCTTTACTGGCATAAGCTTCGGAAAGGAGTCCACTTGAGGCTTTGATTTGAAGCTTTGTATTGAGTTTACTAGCGATTTCATAACCCTGACTTGCGTATTTTAGTACCTGATCAAAATCCTTTAGATACCAATACACCTCAGCAATATTATTGAGGCTTTTGGCTGCACCCTCCTCCAAACCTGAGGCTCTTTCCAGCTTCAAAGCTTTTTTAAAATAATCGATAGCCCCCTGTTGATTCCCGGTCAAGCTCATCACCACCCCAATGTTAGTATATCCATTGGCTATGGTTCTGGGATCACCAAGACGCAACTTGATCGTCAGCGAGCTATCATAATATGCCCGGGCTTTGTCATAATCTCTCAATCGGCGATATACTACACCCATATTATTTAATAGCTTAGCTTTGGTCTTATCATTCCCCTTATTTTTAATAATACGCAAGGCTTCTTGATAAGTATCCAATGCTTTCTGATAGTCTTTCGTGTTTTTGTAGACCAAACCCGAATTGGATAGTGCGTCGGCCATCCCAACCGTATCATTTGCCTTCTCATGCAATGCATACAGCTCTAAAAACTTTTCAAGGGCCATGGGGTAGTTTCCTTGTATATAGTGGCAATTTCCCATGACGTTGATCAAATCCCGCACTTGTTCATTGAAAGAGGCCTTTTCGGATCTTTCCAGCGCTGTCTGCGCTAATGATAGTGCCTTGTCAGGGTCGCTATAGACCAAAGCTTCGGCGGAGTCCGTAAGTTGCGTGATCCTCAACACCTCCTGATCCCTACCTGACTGAGCGGATAAGGCAGGACTTATCAAACCAATTGCAACTATGATGAAAGGAAGGATA
>JAHCMJ010000353.1 GCA_019192485.1 Cyclobacteriaceae bacterium HetDA_MAG_MS6
TTGAGAAAAACGGGAGGAACGCCATTTATCAATGGTGAAGATCAAGTCCTATCCAATATGACCAAGCGTTTCTCTGCACCCGTGATTTTTCCGGAGAAAGACCTGCAGTTAACGGAAGCAAGTCCATACTTGAAGGTTTCTTTGGGAGGTAAATCTTATGCTACCGAACTTACCGGAGCGTACAACTTCTTAAATATTGCATCAGCGGTGAGTATTAGCAGGTATTTTGATGTGCCTGATGACGCAATCGGAAAAGCAGTCTCGACTTATGTGCCTGAAAATGCACGATCACAGATCATTCAACACGATTCTACTACTATCATACTTGACGCCTACAATGCCAATCCTGATTCCATGCAGGCTGCACTAATTAATTTGAGCAACTTTCGAGGTAAAAGAGTTGCCATCCTAGGTGACATGAAGGAAATAGAAAATCCTGAAGCGGAACATAAAGCTGTTGTCGAAACAGCGGCTGACTTGAAAATTGACAGCATTATTACCTGTGGGCCGTCAATGGAAGCAACGAAACATAATACGGATTGGTTTGCAGACAAAAAGTCACTCCGACTTTATCTAAACAAACAATCCTTTGCTGATTGCACAGTTTTGCTCAAAGCGTCACGAAGTATGAAATTTGAAGATCTTGTAGATAGCATTAATTGAATAGAAAAGTTTAATACATGAAGAATGTTTTGTCGTTTTTGTCGGACCTCACAGCCCACAATAATAGAGATTGGATGACAGAAAACAAGAGTCGATATCAAGAGGCGAGAAAGGAGTTTTCTGCTTTGATAGCTAATTTGATTACAGGAATTTCTGTATTTGATCCGGGGATAGGGGATCTGGAGCCAAAGGATTGTTTGTTTCGAATCAATAGGGATGTAAGATTTAGTAAAGACAAAAGCCCTTACAAAACTAATTTCGGAGCCGCAATGACGGAGGGAGGGAGACATTCGCCAAATCCCACCTATTACCTGCATGTTCAGCCTGGTCATTCCTTCCTGGCTGGTGGTATGTATATGCCGCAACCGGAAAATCTTAAAAAGATCAGGCAAGAAATCGATTACAATCCAGAGGAACTGAAAAAGATTGTGGGTAAAAAAGCATTTAAGCAGGTTTTTGGAGAAATTACCGGAGATAGGTTGAAGACTGCTCCTAAAGGATACCCCAAAGACCACCCCAATATCGAATTACTGCAATTGAAGAGCTTTATTGTGATGCATAACTTGGATGATGCGGAACTTGAGAGCGATGATTTCGCTGAGAGTGTCATTTCGAAATTTAAGGTGATGCATCCTTTCAATGAGTACCTTTCAGTTGCTATCAGTTAATCAAATATTTTATTGGAAACATTTGCAATAACCCTAAACAATACTAGTTTTGCAAACCGTTTTTCAAGGGTATTCATACCTTAAATGAAGGGCGCTTAGCTCAGTTGGTTCAGAGCACTTGGTTTACACCCAAGGGGTCGGGGGTTCGAATCCCTCAGCGCCCACACATAAAGCGATTATTTCGAAAGAGGTAATCGCTTTTTTAATGTCTTGTTGAGTGTTGAGAACCCCGTGGTTCGAAACCGGAGTGCAACGGAGTTTCACGAGGGGCTGTGCGGCATGGATGTGTGTATGAGTAATCCCTCAGCGCCCACACATAAAGCGATTATTTCGAAAGAGGTAATCGCTTTTTTAATGTCTTGTTGAGTGTTGAGAACCCCGTGGTTCGAAACCGGAGTGCAACGGAGTTTCACGAGGGGCTGTGCGGCATGGATGTGTGTATGAGTAATCCCTCAGCGCCCACACATAAAGCGATTATCTCGAAAGAGATAATCGCTTTTATAATGTCTTGTTGAGTGTTGAGACCCCCGTAGTTCGAAACCGGAGTGCAACGGAGGTTCACGAGGGGCTGTGTGGCATGGTGGTGTGTAGCCATTGACTGGCCTGTTGTTTAGGGCTCGTCAATCACCTTGAGGCTTTTATTAGAACTCTGCCGAAGAACCAGTTCTGTTTTTAAAACTACCGTTTCAAATTTGCGAGTCTGTGGTTTTTCTATCTGATCAATTACCAATTCCGCAGCTTTGTAGCCCATTTCGTATCCGGGCTGGTTGACGGTAGTGAGTGCAGGCTCGTAAAGTTTTGAGACGAACCAGTTGCTAAATCCCACCACAGCAACTTCCTCTGGTATCTTGAGGCCTGCTTTTTTGATGTTTTTCATAGCCCCAATGGCCAGCATATCTGTTCCAGCAAAGAGGCCATCTATTGATTGTTGCATAAACCAGCCTTTTGTATTGTCAATGCCCTCTTCAAAATCACCTGTGATGCAATGAGTAATATACCTTTCATCTGTGGATAGTCCATGTTCTTCTAAAGCCTTTTTGTATCCAGCAAATCTATCCTGATTGATTTGCAGACTGATTGGACCCCCAACATAGCCGATATGTCTACATCCCTGCTCTGCAAGGTGCTTTGTAGCTGCGTGCGCTGCATCAAAGTCATCTATCACTACCTTGTCTGTATTGATGGGGCCGGCACAGTCAAAGAATACCAGAGGTATGGCCCTTTCTTCAAATTCTTTGAAATGCTCAAAATCTCGTGTCTCCTTGGAAACACAAGCTAGCAGTCCATCCACGCGACCGGTAAGGAGTGCTTTGGCATCACTCACCTCGCGTTCGTACATTTCATGCGTGGAGCAGATAATAACATTATATCCTTCGGTAAATGCAAAATCCTCAATGCCTCTTACAATCAGCCCAAAGAATTCATGAGCAATTTGGGGAATGATCAATCCAAGTGTTTTGGTCTTGCTACTCTTCAGGCTTAGAGCTGTGAAGTTAGGCTGGTAGTTAAGTTTCTTAGCCAGGTTTTTTTACGGTCTCCCGCGTAGAGGCCTTAACTAGTGGATTATCAGCTAATGCTCTTGAAACTGTAGAAGGCGAAATACTTAGCTCCTGAGCAATGTCTTTGATCGTTACTGGTCCTTTTCTCATTTCCAATCAATGTAGTGAAATAGAAGTAAAAATACGTACTAAACCGGGCATAAAACGAACAAACCAGAAGTAGATCAGATCATCGAAAATAGACTTTCGAGAATCTTAGAAAAATCAAATTTTCACAAAATCAAAAATTAATATGAAAATGCAAACGTTTTCATTAAATTATTTATAAAAAGCTATTGTGATTATTTAAATTCCTTTTTAAAATTTCGTTAATTTGATTTCGCAGAAAACTTAAGTGTCCTTGGTTTTGGTCAATTAAGCTGCAAGGTTTTATAACTAGGTAATAAACAAGAATAGTATGAAGAAGTATTTACTTTTAAGCTTTTTAAGCTTTGCTGTTGCGTTAGCTATGGCTCAGGATAGAACCGTTACCGGGAAGGTGACCGATTCTGAATCCGGAGAGCCAGTCCCTGGCGCAAACGTAGTAGTGAAGGGCTCCTCGAAAGGTACCATCACCGACTTTGATGGAAATTTTGAGATTAGCGTATCTGATGGTACTACGCTGGTCTTCTCCTTCATTGGATTTAAGTCACAGGAAGTACCCGTTGGGGCGCTGGGCGTTGTCAACGTATCCCTGGAACTAGACGTGGCACAACTCAACGAGGTAGTAGTAATCGGTTATGGTCAGATTGAAAAGAAAGATGCTACAGGGTCTGTGGCTTCAGTAAAATCAGATGACTTTAATGGTGGAGTTATCGCTTCACCTGAGCAGCTATTTCAAGGGAAAGTAGCTGGTGTTCAGATTACAGGGTCCAGTGGAGAACCAGGAGCGGGAGTCAGCATCAGAATCCGAGGATCCTCGTCAGTAAGAAATGGCAACGGACCTTTGTTTGTAGTTGACGGAATCCCTCTGTCAGGAGAGTCTACCTCCGCCGGAGGCGTAGACCTGGGACGTGGTAGCCAAGCAGCATCAAACCCGCTAAATTTCCTCAATCCTAATGATATTGAGAGCATCGACATATTGAAGGATGCCTCGGCCACGGCTATTTATGGATCTCGTGGTGCGAATGGCGTGGTGATCATCACTACGAAAAGCGGTAAAGGCGCTAAGTCTCAGCTCAGCTATTCAAGTAGTGTAAGCGTAGCAACCGTTGCTAATACACTTGATCTTCTTAATAGAGATCAGTTCTTGGATGGAGCCGAAGCACGAGGAGCCATTCGGTCGGAGATCGATTTCGATGGTAATACTGACTGGCAAGATGAGATTTTTCAGGCAGGTATTTCTCATCAGCATGATCTGTCCTATGGCAATAGCTACAAAAATGGCGATTACAGAGTTTCTGTTGGATACGGCAATCAGCAAGGGATTATGGAAAAATCTGAACTTGAGCGGATCGCTGGTAGGATCAACTTGAACCATAGGCTTTTCAACGAGAAGTTGAAGTTGGGCTTTCAAGGGACTTTCTCAAGTGTAA
>JAHCMJ010000354.1 GCA_019192485.1 Cyclobacteriaceae bacterium HetDA_MAG_MS6
GTAGTTTCCCAACTTATTATGTACAATCCCCAGATTATACCAAGCGTACTCTGAGTATGGATCTTGGTCGATAAATTTTTCGTAGTAGGCTATACTACCATCTAACTCACCTGTAATATCCAGACAATATGCCAACTCGTATAGCACATTCTCATTGTTCATGTTGTACTCTATCGCCTTCTTGTATGAGGTCACGGCTTCTTCATAGTTGCCCAAACCCTGATAAGCCAAGCCGATGTTGTATAGTACTTCATCCTTATCTTCTACTTGGTCCAAGGTAAGCTCAAAGCAAGAGATTGCACGATGATACTCAGCTTGCAGAGCATGAATTGTACCCTTTTGCAGCAGCAATTCAGAATCATTGGGTTGCATAGTCAGAGCCTTGTCAATAG
This sequence comes from Cyclobacteriaceae bacterium HetDA_MAG_MS6, assembly GCA_019192485.1. Classification (GTDB taxonomy): domain Bacteria; phylum Bacteroidota; class Bacteroidia; order Cytophagales; family Cyclobacteriaceae; genus MS6. Next base: position 393 of record JAHCMJ010000354.1, read on the forward strand.
TCTCTATTGCTTCCTGCGGATCATTTAGCTTGACCAGTATGTCGGCTTTTTCGGCAATAAGGTCCGATGAGTACGAAAATTGCTCGATGGCTATATCACAGGCCTTCAGCGCGGCATTTAATTTTCCATTCTCCGAATAATGTGAAACGATCTCAAGATAGGCATCCTCTTCAAAATAATGGCTTTCCTTATTTTTCAGGAACGCTTCATACTTTCTTATCAACTCCTTCTGTTCCTTACGCTTATGCTCTTCTTGCATGTACTAATGAATTAAGTAGGACAATGAACTCCTAACAATATAGTCGTTTTTATAGTGCAGATAGCCATTAACTTTCCAAAAGTTATCCACAGCAAAATTAGTTCAAATCAAAATTTAGCAATGGTAGTCGCATAGCCCTTTGGTACCATTTATTCTGCATAGCATCCTTAAATGCCGGAAGATGACGCGGTCCATGCAGATCCGAACCCATCAAACTAATCATCTCCATTTGAATCAATTTTCTAGCTATTCTTTGAGGCCCCTTACCGTACATGCCTACCAGTGAGGAAGCAGTGATTTGAAATCTGATCCCCTGTTCCCACCAAGTGCTTAGTAATGTCAAACTATCGTCTACAAACTGATATCGTTCGGGATGAGCCAAAACCGGTTTATAGCCTTGAGACTTCATTTCAAAAAGAACCTCTTCAAAAAGAACAGGTTTGTTCATAAAAGAGGTTTCAAAAAGCAGGTATTTGTTGCCAAAAGTCAGGAGTGGCACACCACGTTGTAATTTATCCAACAGTTCTTCGTCCAGGTAGTATTCAGCAGCTACCTCGAAATCGAGATCAATCTCATTTTTACGGATCTCTAGCTGCACCTCCTGACCTCTTTTCAGAAGATCTTGCTCATCGTTTGGGTATGCGCCGGGATAGATATGAGGAGTAGTAACACATCTCCTGATCCCCAGTTCAGCGAACGATCTAGCCACATTTATGGCGTCCTGCATAGAGGATACGCCATCATCTACTTTCGGAATCAGGTGCGAGTGTACATCTACCGAAGCTCTGATCGTTGCCGCTCTGCGAAACAAGCGATTCAACATGACTTACCTGGTTTTGAATAAAGCAGAAATACGTGATGTCTTCTTGGCCTCGTCGTAATAACCATGTCCATAGCCATAACCGTAGCCGTAACCATATCCATACCCATAACCTCTTCCAACCACATTTACAGCATTGAATATCAGTGTCAGGTTCTGGAAATTATTAATCTTTTGCAAGTCCACTATGGTCTTGGTAAAACTCCTCCGAGAATACTCAGATTTCACTACGTAAAGCTGCACATCTGACTTTTTCATGGCCAAAACACCATCTGTCACAAGCCCCACAGGTGGGGTATCGAGGATGACCAGATCAAATCTAGTTTGTAAATCATCAAGAAAATCTTTAAATGATTCACCCATGATCAGCTCTGAAGGATTGGGCGGAGTCGGTCCCGCAGTCAGATAGCTGAGGTTTTTGACAGAGGTTGATCTGATACTCTCATCTATGCCGCTCTTTCCTATCAGTACTGTGCTGACCCCTTTCATGTCTTCCTCCTCGCCAAATGCCAGATGAACTTTTGGTTTTCTCATATCCAAGTCGACTATGCAAACGGTCTGTCCTCCGGCAGCCACAATAGCTCCCAAATTGACTGCCACAAAGGTTTTACCTTCTCCACTAATTGTTGATGTCACTGTAATCAACTTGTTAGATTTTCCACTGTTTAGAAAATCCATATTGGTCCGAATAGTCCGGAGCGATTCACTGACCGCAGACTTTGGACTTTGCTCCACCACCAGCCGCGTGACCGGCAGCTTCTCCTTTTTGTAAAATGGGATGGATCCCAAAATCGGCACATTAGTCAACCGTTCCAGCTCCCGAACTGTCATGATTTTATTGTGCAATAGGTACCTGACCAATACAAATAACAAACTGATAACAAGAGCAGCTACCAGCCCTACTCCAAAGATCAAGAGTTTTTGAGGCTTAATAGGTTGGCTAGGGAGTGAAGCGGATGACAAGATTACAAAATCTGTAACCGTCCCCGCCTTGGTTATTTCAAGCTCAATCTTGGACTTTCTCAAAGAAAGAAATATTTCCTCTAACTGATTGTAAGCTCTCCTTTTCTTGTTGTAGTCCGTCCCCATCGATGGTAACTCTACAAAACTACCTTCTAGCTGCCGTCTTCTGGTATTGATCTCTTCCAGATACTGCCCTAGACTTTCTCGATACTGAGCAACTACTTCAGTCAAATGCTCATTAGCTACATTGAGCTTTTGATCTATTCGCTGGATCACAAAGGTGCTTTCGTTATAGGCTCCAACCTTCTCCGTCCGTTCCTGCAAGATCTGTTGATATTCTGCCAATGACTCCTGGATAAAATCGGGTAATTGACTGGACAGAAAAGGGTTGATCAAAAGGGGACTTTTTGAATCTAGTTGGGATGCCAAAAGATCGGCGGTACTGATAGCTCTCCGAAGGTTAAATCTCTGGGAATCCAGTGCTTCCAAACGTAGTATGGTCCGAGATATATCATTTTGAAGACTCACTGTTTTGTTGTCGATTGTAAAGCTCTCAAAGTAAGATTCGAAGGACTCAAGCTCTGTCTCGGTATCCGCTATTTGTTGATCCAGAAATGCTATCTTCTTGTCAACAGTTTGGTTTTTAGTCTCTGTCGTGTATTGCAAGTACAACGTATCAATGGCTTTCACCAAATCTCTTGCCTTGAATCGGTTAAAGTCCTGCAAGCTGATCCTGATAGTTTTTGCATTCAGGTTTTCCGGTTGCACATTCGTAAAAGTCTGGAAATAAGTAATCAAAGCATCCTGACTGTTCACCAAAAAATAATACGGTCCTGTAGCTTGTTCGGAGAAATGAGAAGTCTTCTCAATTAAGAAATTGAAGTTATCAGTTTGTATTTCCTGACCGAATTTATATGTCTGGCTAAAGCCGCCCATGAAGTCATATGAAAGCTTAAACTGATTATCGTTTAGTATATCGACATCTATTACCTTGTCATAAAAAGCGCTATTCTTAATTTTAAAAGCGACCCGAAAAGGGGAATTGCCATAACGCTCATCTACCAGATATCTACCATAGGCAAAATACGAGACATCCATATTTACCACATCCACCACTCTGTTAAAAAAGAGTTTTGATTTCAAAATCTCAATCTCTCCTGATATTTCATTCAAATCCTGCTGTAGGTCATTGGTGACAAGACCAAGGGCATTTGCATCATTTTCAAAGTTGAGTTTGATAACGGATTCGGACTCGAATACAGGTTTGTTGTATCTGATAAATATATAGGCGCCACTAGCTCCAATAATAAAAAAAGTAAGTATCCAAAGTAGGCTTTTCTTTAGAATGAAAAGAAACTTACCTAAGTCAAACGACTCAAAATCGTCTCCGAGTGAGGAGTTGTTGAAACCAGAATCATTAATGTTAGTTTCCATTTGCACTGCTTGAACCTCCGCTATTGTTGTCTGAAAGATTCTGGATGACTATGATTAAAGTCAACGCGCTTGTGACGATGCTCAGTGGTGCACTGATATCTCTCATAACCTCTAGCACTGGCCTTCTCCATGGCTCCACGTAGACTACATCTCCAGGTTGGACCTGGATCACCGTTTTTTTCATTTTGCTCACAGTACTCAGGTCGACCTCAAACACATCCGGGTCTTGCAAATCACCGCGCAAAACCTTGATGTTATGTGCCTTCCCACCAAAGTCTATACCACCGGCTAATGCCAAAATTTCGAAAAGCGATGTGTTTTGGTTTTCAACAGGCACTACCTGTCCACCTAGTGCTCCTAAGAGGATAACCCTTTTGTTCGCAAACTGAAGTTTGACAAAAGAGTCGACGTAGAACTCATCGTATAAGGCCTCCAGCTTCTCCTCTGCCTCGTCCAGGGTGAGACCTTCCAACTTGATCTTTCCCACGATGGGTAACTTTACTTG
>JAHCMJ010000355.1 GCA_019192485.1 Cyclobacteriaceae bacterium HetDA_MAG_MS6
GGGTTCGATACCATTCTTGAGCGGCTTTCCAGATTACCTGTTGCTTTGAAGATTACCACTAATGGCATTTTGATCGATAAGTATGCAGATCACCTGGTGGATGCTGGTATCACCTCATTGAATGTCAGTATCGACACGCTTCGTAAAGACCGGTTTCAGGCCATTACCAGAAGGGATTACTTCGATCGGGTTATGAAAAATATCGGCCTGGCTACCAGGTCAGGTATGGATGTGGTCCTGAATGTGGTGCTTATGAGAGGTAAAAACGATGATGAGATACCCGCCTTTGTTCAGTACGCGTGTGACCGAGGTATTCGCATCAAGTTTATAGAGTTTATGCCCTTTCAGCGAAATGAATGGAGCTTATCTAAAAGTGTGGGTGAACAGGAGGTTTTACAAGTCATCAACCAATCTTTCTCAAGGGTAAAAAAACTAATGGATCCGCCAAATAGCACGTCTCAAAATTATCAAGTTGGCGGGTCAGGCCGATTCGGTGTTGTCAGTACGGTTACCAACCCTTTTTGCGGGACTTGCAATCGGATCAGGTTAACTGCTAATGGTAAGCTCAAAAATTGCTTGTTTTCCAACGGAGAAACAGATATTCTTACTTCATATCGACAAGGACTAGATATTCAGCCACTTATCAGGAATGCCTTAGCGCAAAAAAAATGGAGTAGAGGGGGAATGAATAGCAATGATGATTTTAACGATACTAAAGCTCATCAGGGCAACAGACCTATGATTGCGATAGGAGGATGATCAGTGTAGAAGAAGCCATTTCGGTTGTTCTAAGTTGCCCATTGAAACACGAGGTAGTGAGGCAAACTGTTGCTTCTTCTTTAGGCTGGTATCTGGCAGAAGATATATTAGCACCAATAGATCTACCCTCCTTCGACAATTCTGCTATGGATGGCTACGCCGTTTGTGGTCTATACCGCTCATATGAATTAATCGGCGAGGTTGCAGCTGGAGGGGAAGTTATTTCTCTGAGTGATAGGCAAGCTGTCAGGATATTTACCGGGGCTCCGGTACCTCATAATTGTTCGGCGGTGGTCATTCAAGAGAAGGTGAAGAGGAAGGGCGATATGATCTTTACGGAAACTGAGCCCCAACCAGGCCAACATATCAGGAGAAGGGGTGAACAAATGAATGCGGGGCAATCAGTTTTTGCTGGTCATCAGCAAATTAACCCTTCCGTTGCTGGCTTATTGCATGCATTGGGGCAGGAATATGTCGATGTATTTCAAAAGCCGCGGGTCGCTATCATTACTACTGGCGATGAGGTCGTGGAGGTAGGGCAGCCACTTGAGGTTGGGCAGATTTATAACACCAATCAGGTTTTACTTGCCCAGGCACTGGAGGACAAAGGTTTTGAGACAAATCGTTTCTGGCATGTTCGGGATGATTTTGGGGATACCAAGCAAGTAATAGCCGAGGCCCTGGAAAGTTGTGATGTGATTCTCATTTCAGGAGGAATCTCAGTTGGGGATCATGATCATGTTCGCAGGGCTCTCATAGCTAATCAGGTTGAGGAATACTTTTATAGGGTCAACCAGAAGCCGGGCAAACCCTTGTATTTTGGCCAAAGGAAAAATCATTTTGTGTTTGCTTTACCAGGCAATCCTGCTTCTACTATGACCTGCTTTTATATGTATGCTCTGCCACTGCTAAGGCGATTTGCCGGAAGTGCAGAAGGGCAACTTCTTCGTATGATGGTCCCGCTTGCTCATTCATTTAGTAAGAAAGAGGATCGGCCGACCTTTTACAGGGCTGTTGTCGGCGGTAGTTCGGTGTCACTTTTGTCCGGCCAGAGCTCATCCATGTTGTACTCATTTGCACATGCCAATGCTTTGGTTTTTCTGGACGAAGCTAAAGGTGAGTTGACGAGTGGAGCCCCGGTTTTGACTTATTCGATTGACTAGGATTGTGGCTACTTTGGACACGTGGCTTGAATAGGCACTGAAGACCCCACATAATCTGTCCATTCGGCTTGGGTTAATGGCCTGGTGACGTATTCACAAATCCGATCCGCAAGCACTTCGGGGTCGACTGGCCAGGTCCGTAGAAAGCTGTCTTTGCTTCCAGTGATGACTTTTTCCCCAGCTTTGTCAAAACTTGCTGTCATGACCCAGTCATTGTGATCATCCAATACGATTGGCAACTTTCTGGGGTTATGAATATCCCATATCCTCGTGGTTCGGTCCCTGCTGGCCGTGAGCAACAATGAATCACCTTTTCCAAAATCGAGATCCGTCACGGCTGATTGATGTCCTGATATGATTCTCTGTAGGGTGTCCTGCTTCAGATCCCAGAGGATGACATCTCCCTTTTCCCTGCCAATAGCCATGGTCTTCAGGTCAGAGCTGATGGCCAATGTGTTGACGGCGAAGCGTTCCTCAAACTGATATTTGACCGAAGCGACTTTATTCCATGAAATTAGATTTCCTTGGTCTGTGCCAGTATAAATAACATCAGTGGTGGGGTTGATGGCTATACTTAATATTTTTTCTCGTGTTTTCCCTAAAGTGGTCTGTTCTACTTTATAACCTTTTAGCTTGACCTGTCCGTCTTTGGTGATCACGACATATTGATCATTACCGGGCATAAAAGCTGCCATCTGCACACGATCACCATCTATAACTTTCTCGGGGTTTTCACGCTGTCCATCCAATGGTGTAAAAAGCAACTCACCTTCCTTTGTGAGGATCATCAGCCATTGATCATCACTGCTTACATCAATGGACCTGATCAGATGATTGCCTTCGTATATAGTCACCGGTATCCCTTTGAGATTTGTTAGATTCCACTTGAGGACTTTACCATCAGAACCGGCCGAGTAGAAGATGTTAGGGTTGCTACCAAACTCTATTGATACGACGGATTGTGTATGACCAATGATTTGGTTGTAGAACTTCTGATTGAGACTGTCGAATCCGAGGTACTTATTGGCTTCATGAAGCGCCTTATAAATGTTAAGGTGCGAGACCAGTTTTTCGTCTTGGCCAGCATCCCAAAAATTGTAAGCCTGTCTGGCAACTAGGGCTTTGAGCTCAGGGAAGTAGCCTGGCAGCAATATTGACCGCTGAGTCATTGATTGGATCAACTCATTATACTGTAAACTGGCTATCCGATCCTGAAGTTTAGTGATTTCCTTGGTCAAACTATCTGATTTGCCTTGAGCTACCAGATTTATGGAATGGAATATGAGAAATAACGAAATCAGAAGTGCTTTCATGAACCTAAGAACCTATTTAAAAGTATGGGTTATAGGTGTATCTTCAAATGCCTGAGTTAACCATTTTGCTTAGTTATTTAAAATCAACTCTTTTTCCATTCCGACTTTTTTCATGAGCTCTGCAATGTTATTTACCTTGAGCTTTTTCATGATGTTGAATCGATGTGTTTCGATTGTACGGACACTTTTTTCTAATTGATTGGCAATCTCCTTATTGGGGATACCCTCGTAAATCAGCTTTAATATTTCTCGTTCTCGTCTAGTCAGGTGATAGCTATCTGATATTCTTAAAGATTCCTGATCACTAGCCTTGCCTTTTGCATTTAGATAAGAATTGACAAGCGTATTGGATATATCTCCGCTAAAGTATTTCTGGCCACTGCTTACGGTATGTATGGCTTTGAGAAATTCTGGTTTGCTGGAATCTTTTAGCAGATAGCCATCAGCTCCCTCCTCCACGGATTTAATGATATACTCACCATCGTCGTGCATAGAAAGTATCAAGACTTTTATCTCTTGTTGCAATTCCTTGATTTTTCTTGTCGCATCGATGCCATTCATCAAAGGCATTCGGATATCCATGATAACTACATCAGGTTGGTAAGTTTGGACACTGGCTATTGCCTCTTCACCGTTCGAAGCTTCACCAACCACATCCAAATCTTCCTCATCATCTAGTAGCAGCTTGATTCCGTTCCGAACAATTTCGTGATCGTCGACTAAAACTATCTTTACTGACTTTTTCATTTCAATTTAAAGGTAGTTCGATTTTGATTTCTGTACCTTGGTTTAGTTTAGTTTCCAAGTGAAATTCTCCATTGATAAAGGCAGTTCGTTCCCTCATGTTGAAGATACCATGTCCTGAGATGTCAAAATGTCCTGCGGCTTTAAGTTTTTCCTGATCAAATCCACGACCATTATCTTTAATATAAATGAATAGCGAATTCAAGTTATGTTCAAAAATGACTTCAATTTTACTGGCTTTTGAATATTTGATCGCGTTGTTAACACCCTCCTGAATGATTCTGTACAAACTGACTTCAATGTGTGTTTCTAATCTGTTGATGAATCTTGTTCTGTTCTCAAAGAA
>JAHCMJ010000356.1 GCA_019192485.1 Cyclobacteriaceae bacterium HetDA_MAG_MS6
TCCCATCCGAATACGTCTTACAGGTCATCGCATTGCGGAGCACAGTAGGTTTTAGCATAGACTTACCCAGCAACATTCTTCCGCACTCTTGGATACCTTCAATGATAGACGGATGCGGATGGATCAGTTCCGCAAGCTCTTTGATCCCATTATTGGTGGAGATTAAAAGTGCAACAGCTTGAATAGCACTGGATGCATGCTCGCCTATCACACGCATACCCAAAATTTTCATCTCCGCATCATTTGTAACCAATATCTTGATAAACCCCTGAGTATTGCGCATGGCTATTGCTCTGGGAATGCACCCATAGTCCAGGCTTACAACTTTATAGTCAAGTTTTGCCGCCTGTGCTTGTTGTTCGTTCATGCCTACACCTGCTACTTCCGGTGATAAAAACATAATTGTCGATATATTTTCATAGATCAGTGGTCTATCAGGCTTGCCAAACATTTTTTCAACAGCAAATCTTCCTTCTAATTCTCCCACATTCACCAGGGAGATATCAGCGGTAATATCTCCGACAGCATAGATATTAGGTACACTGGTCTGCGTATCATGATCAATAATACCTCGTTTATCAATTTCTACAGACAAGCCATTCTGAAAGAGATCTTCGTAATTGGGTACTCTACCGACTGAGACCAGAGCCTTTTCCACCCGAAACACCTCTTGAGATCCATCAGTATATTCCAGTGTATAGACAACATGATTATCTTCCGTCACCATATCGATCAACTTGGAGTTTCTATGGATTAAGACGTCCTTAGATTCTAGATTGTGCTCTATGATCTTGACAATATCTTCATCCTCAAACGGCAAAATCCTATCACCCTTATCTATAAGGTGAACTTTCGTATGCCCAAAATTTGAAAAGATGGTAGCGAATTCGCAGCCAATAACTCCAGCACCTACAATGACGATACTCTTGGGAAATTCCTCAAGATTGTCCAATCCATCACTGGTAAAAACATGAGCCTCATCGATAGGCAAATCAGGCAGTTTCCTGGGACGACTTCCAGTGGCTAGAATGACGTATTCCGCTGATATCTGATCGATACCTCGGGCCGTGTTAACTTCGATAGTATGCTCTGAAAGGAGACTGGCATGACCTTGGATATACTCAAATAGACCATTTCCAACTGTCACATTGATATTATGCATATGATGCTCCAGTTGGGTCATCCTCTCTCGCACAGCTTCCCTGACCTCGGATTTCACCTTGGCAAAATTGAAAATAGGCGAGTGCACATTCAATGCATCTCCGTGTTTACGGATCTGGTATGCTTCTCTAGAAAGCTCCCACCATGTCTTGCTCCATAAGGCACCATGGTGAATACCTGCACCTCCCAATTGCTTTTTCTCGATCAGTGCCACAGACTTTTTGTAGTCAATGGCTCTCATCGCTGCAGCATATCCCGCTGGGCCTGCTCCAATGACGCAAACATCAAATTTCTTCATCTTTCGTGTGGGGTTAAGGTTGACTGCCTCTTTTCGATTACAGGCTTTTACACACTTACTTTTTGAAGCTCCAGAAGCTCAATCTAGCTGATTGAAAACTTAATGTAAGAAAAAAACTAACAATCAGGAAGGTTGGTGTCTTTTTTTCAGTACATCTATGACTTGAGGAAGAGGAATATTCTTGGCCTCAAGTAGCACTAGCAAGTGGTACAAAAGGTCACCTGCTTCATTCTTGAAGAGATCGTCATTGTCATCTTTGGCTTCTATTACAAGCTCTACTGCCTCCTCTCCTACTTTCTGAGCTACTTTATTGATTCCTTTTGCAAAAAGACTGCTTGTGTATGACTGATCGGAAGGATTCAGATGTCTGTCCTTAATGATCTTTTCCAGGTAGGAAAGGAATTCGGCCCCGGAGACATTGTCTTCTTTAAAGCATGTGTCAGCCCCTGTGTGACATACGGGACCTGAAGGGTCAGCCTTGATCAGTAATGTATCTTTGTCACAATCAGGAATAATCTCAACTACATACAAAAAGTTGCCGGAGGTCTCTCCCTTCGTCCAGAGTCTATTCTTAGATCTACTAAAAAATGTTATTTTCCCCTCTTCTTCGGTCTTCACCAGTGCTTCCTCATTCATAAATCCCAGCATAAGCACCTTATTCGTCATGTTATCTTGCACAACGACAGGGATAAGTCCATCTAACTTCTGAAAATCTAGTTTTTTCATAATCGCATGGGCAGTTCCTTTTCACTCAGATACTGCTTGAGTTCTTTAATATCAATTTCTTTGTAGTGAAAGATACTTGCTGCAAGCGCAGCATCGGCACGGCCGCCCTCAAAGATATCTTCAAAATGTTGCATCTGTCCTCCACCTCCGGAGGCTATCACCGGGATATGAACAAGTTGTGAGATTTCAGCTGTCAAGGTAGTGGCAAAACCACTTTTAGTACCATCATGATCCATTGATGTCAACAATATCTCCCCTGCTCCTCGTTCCTCTACTTCCCTGGCCCAAGATTGCGTGACCAATGTTGTTGGTTGCGTACCTCCATGTGTATGTACGAGGTCTTGCTCCCCAACTCTCCGAGAGTCAATAGCAACAACAATACACTGTGAGCCAAAGTGAGCTGAAAGCTCATCTATCAAGTCTGGACGCTTAACGGCTGCACTATTCACCGAAACCTTATCGGCTCCGGCATCTAACAAGTCTGATACATCGCTGATCGAGGAAATGCCACCACCCACCGTAAAGGGTATATGAACGGTAGCCGCTACCCGATGAACCAAATCAATTAGGGTTTGTCTCTTTTCCAGTGTGGCTGAAATATCTAAAAAAACGAGTTCGTCCGCACCCTCTACCGCATATCGCTCGGCAAGCTCTACAGGATCACCTGCATCACGCAAACCTACAAAATTGATCCCTTTGACCGTGCGACCGTCCTTTACGTCAAGACAGGGTATTATCCTTTTAGTTAGCATGATGAAATCTTTCTATATCCTTTAGCGCTATGCTACCTTCGTAAATCGCTTTCCCTACAATGGCCCCATACAGACCAAGGTTTCTCAGCTTTTGGAGATCATTTACTGTGGTCACTCCACCGCTCGCAATGAGTTTAATACCAGGGAATTCCTTCAGTATTTCTGTATACAGGTCAAATGCAGGTCCTTGCATCATGCCATCTTTACTAATATCAGTGCAAATGACATATTGTATACTATTGTTAAGGTAAAATCTCAAAAACTCGAAGAGATCCAATGATGTCGACTCCTGCCATCCTGAAACCATGATCTTACGATCTAATGCATCTGCTCCTAGAATGATCCTCTCATTCCCATGCCTTTTGATCCAGCTCAGAAACTGTGGCCTGTCCTTAGCTGCGATACTACCCCCAGTCACCTGCTTAGCTCCGGCACTAAGTACGCTATCTAAATCCTCCATCTTCTTAACACCTCCACCAAAATCTACATGCAAATCAGTATCACTTGTTATGGCTTCTAAGACCTTAAGGTTCACAACCGTTTTAGCTTTTGCTCCATCCAAATCTACTAAGTGCAGCCTTTGTATGCCTGCTTCTTCGAATTGTCTGGCGACAGCTACTGGGTCCGTCTGGTAAACCTTTTTTGCATTGTAGTCACCTTTTTCAAGTCGGACACATTGTCCATCAATAATATCTATTGCCGGTATGATGTGCATCTGCTCAGGTTAGCTTGAGAAAATTGGATAGCACTTTCATCCCTGCATCAGCACTTTTCTCAGGGTGTGGCTGAATCGCATGGAAATTGTCTTTTTGTACTGCTGTGCTAAACGCATTACCATATACGGTGGTGCCAATAGTATAGGGAGATGCTTCTACGTAGTAGCTATGTACAAAATACAAGTAGCTCTTTTCTGGCACCTCTTGCATGATAGTGCCGGACAAGCTTTCAACAGTATTCCACCCCATATGAGGAACTTTGGGAACGTGGCTAAATCGTTTTACCGTGACCGGAATGATCCCTAAACACTCTGTGTTGTTTTCCTCGGTAAACTCGCACATCAGCTGCATACCCAGACAAACCCCTAAAAAAGGTTGCTTTAATGCCTTGAGCACTTTATCCAAACCTCTTTGTCTCAAATAGGCCATGGCTGAGCTAGCTTCTCCCTGACCCGGAAATATAACTTTGTCAGCTGACCCTAACATTTCTGAATCATCAGTGACAACCGGCTCTACTCCTAGCCGATTCAGCGCAAAGCTAAGTGACTGGATATTGCCAGCATTGTATTTTACGATGGCTACCCTCATTATCAATGAAA
>JAHCMJ010000357.1 GCA_019192485.1 Cyclobacteriaceae bacterium HetDA_MAG_MS6
ACCGCCGAGACAGTTCGTATAGTACCTTTTCCAGAGAGGTATTGGTAAACTCCAGATTTACTGGACTTTCCGTTTCTGCCGTGGTTTTGTAAAAAAAAGTAAAGCCTGTCTGACGCTCAATTTCCTCTAACACTTCGATGAGAGAAGCATCCCTGGCTTTGATCGTTACCTTGGCATCCTTCACGCTTTGCTGTGCAAAGCCGGGAACCGATATCAAGAGTATTAGTAGTAAGACGAAAAGTAAAGGTTGGGTCTTGAAGTGCATGAAGATGCTTTTATTCGTTTTTGCTGATTTTAGCTGCGCCGTCCGCAATCTCAAAGTCCAGATCGATGATGCTTTTCATATGGGTGAGTATCTTCTGCAATGATTCGTTTTTGAGTGTAAATGTGAGTCTGGATGAAGTCAGTGCCGGGTCAAGTTCGATATCTAAGCCATACCACCTACTAAGCTTCTTAGTGACTATGTCCAGGCGTGCATTCCGAAATTTTAATTCTCCATTGATCCACGAAGTATAAAGTTCATTGTCAACCTGACTCAACTCGAGCTTATCTTCTGATTTGGTGAAGGTCATTTGCTGATCCGGTTTGATAAAAGTGAAGTCCTCTGGTGAATCTGTTTCTCGTCTCTTGACGCCAACAAGCCCTGTCGCTACAGTCGTCTGAATAAACTTGTCATCTGGGTAGGCACTAACATTAAAAGATGTACCAAAAACCTTAACATCTACATCTCGGGTGTGGACTATGAAAGGGCGATCTGGATCTTTAACCACGTCAAAAAAAGCTTCGCCTTTCAAGTTGATCTCCCTGCTATTAGCATCAAATGTCTCAGGAAAGCTGATCTGACTTTGTCCGCTAAGCCAAATTTTCGATCCATCAGGTAGGGTAAACCTCGATCTCTGACCAGGGTTGCTGGCCTTTTCTATCATGGCTATCTCTACAGGGGCTGCTTGCTCTTGGCTTAGCAAGTAATAGCCACCAATAGACATAATGGGAATAATGATGATGGCCGCAATGCGCAATAATTGACGCCAAGCAGATCCGGATGGCTGATGGACAGGAAATTCAGATCTATCACTCGACTCCTCTATCTGCTCATGGATCTTTATCAAAACGGAGTGAAGATCGGAGCCAGCCTCTAAGTCTCTAGGAATATCGGACCATAGCCTCTGTAGGACAAACTCAGCCTTTTTGGCATTTTCGCTATCTGCTAGCCATTCCTCAATCTGAAGCTTTTCAAACGAATCGCATTCATCTTTGAAATAACGTACTAACTGGTCTTCTGTAATATTCGCCATGTCCTGGTATTAGCTTATCAGAACAGGTATACCCATAAGTCAACCGGAACCCCTAGTCTCCTAAGTATATTTTTTGAATAGAAAATTTAACCCAGTACAGATGTGATACAGGATGGGTAATACTAATGCAAAGACATCATCACAACTATCAAAAGGCTGATGGCTATCTCAGCATGCTGCTGTAGATAGGATCGTAGCATTTTAAGAGCCATGGTCATTTGGTTTTCAACTGTTTTTTTGGAAATACCCATTGATCTGGCGATCTCATCGTAGGTCATACCTTGTTCCCTACTCATACGGAAAATCATTCTCCGCTTTGGCGGTAAAGAGTTGATAGCTGTGCTGGAGATAATAGACAACTCACGATATATGACTTGGTCTTCTGTGTATGATTTTTCAGAAGTAGGCAGCGCCAACTGGTGCAGGTATTTGCGCTCATTTACTCGTTTGCGAAAGACATTGAGCACTTGATTTTTGGCAATAGTGAAGATAAAGCTGTTGAAAGAAGCTGTAGGATCCAGTTTATCACGACCTTCCCAAATTTTCAAGAACACATCCTGAACAATCTCTTCGGATTCTTCGGCAGACTTGATCATACCGTTCGTGAACGACCACAGACGCTTGCTATATCGATGAAATAACTCATCGAATGCATCTAAGCTACCACCCTTCACTTCCTGTACTAATACTTCATCCGCTTTAGCCATTTGCCTGAAATTGTAAAACATCAGTCCTGTACTGGACGACCATATTAAGCAAGTCCCCTAAAATTTCTTAGCTGATTGGTGTTGCAAATCTTACAAATTAACTCAAAAATTATGACTCGGAATTTCGCGTTTGCCATCAACCTTAATGAGTTCTTATTAATTTACTAATAAATTGATAATATACCCAAAGTACTAGTTGTAATCCATGTTCTGTCTTTGACTCGAAACCATCCACCGTTGATTAGGGGTATGGCCCCATGTGGGTGTAGAACTACACATGATCACGAAACCCACTTACTTTTACCAGTGCATTGAAAATCACAAAACTCCACTAAGCGATCATGCGAATATTACCACTCTCCATAGGCTCTATCTGCCAATTTCTTCTCGTATTGGTTATCATTTCCTGCCAACCTATACAACAAGATGTTAGAAGACCGAATATCCTGGTATTCTTGGCAGATGACTGGTCATGGCCTCATGCAGGTATATACGGAGATTCACTGGTTTCGACGCCCCATTTTGATCGTATGGCCAAGTTCGGAGCACTCTTCCACAATGCTTATTGTGCCGCACCATCGTGCACTCCATCCAGAGCTGCCTTATTGACAGGCATGTATCCGCACCAATTGCAAGAGGGTGTCAACCTTTGGGGATTCCTGCCGGCAGGATATCCCAATTACACAGTTCTCATGGAGCAGGAAGGCTACTTGGTAGGATACGAACGAAAGGGGTGGGGGCCTGGCAATGAGCAAGCCGGAGGATATGCTCGTAATCCTGCAGGTAACAAGTACAAAGATTTTTTTGCCTTTTATGACTCACTTAAATCCGGGCAGCCATTCTGCTTCTGGTTTGGGAGCAAGGACCCACACAGACCTTATGAGCATGCAGACTCGCTATCAAATGGCACAAAATATACGGATGTTGTAGCTCCAGGTTTCTTACCAAATGTGCAGGAAGTCCAACAAGACATGATCAACTACTATGCGGAAGTTGAGCGATTTGATCAGGAGGTTGGGGACATTGTGCAGTTCTTAAAGGAAAAGGGGGAGTTATCCAATACACTTATCATTGTCACCAGCGACAATGGCATGCCCTTCCCCAGAGCCAAAGCCACAGTGTATGATGCTGGATCTAAAATGCCTATGTTGATGTATTGGCCGGGGAAATTAAAGCCTCAACAGATCTCTTCATTCGTCAATCAAATTGACGTGGCTCCTACTTTTCTCGAAGCCGTTGGTATTCCTATTCCTGATCAGATGACAGGACGCAGCCTATGGCCTATCCTGGATGGCTTGGCGACGAAGCACAGAGATAGCGTTTTTCTAGAACGTGAAAGACATGCCTACGTCAGAGCGGGAAACCAAAGCTACCCTATCAGGAGCATTAGAACAGCAGACTTTCTTTACATTCAAAATCTCTATCATGAGCAATGGCCTGCGGGAGATCCTAACCTGGTATTCGCTGTTGGCCCATTTGGCGATGTAGATGGCTCTCCTAGTAAACAATATCTGATCGATCACCAATCTGATCGGTCAACAACCAGTTACTTTCAAAGGGCCTTAGGTAAGCGGCCATTTGAAGAGCTTTATCATTTGAGATCAGATCCGGATCAATTACTAAATGTGGCAGAGGAAGAAAGATTTCAATCTGCAAAAGATCGACTGCGTGGATACCTAAATGAGTGGCAAAAGGAAACAAAAGACCCTCGGCTTCGGGATGACTGGCCGACATTGCAGGATTACCCGTATTATGGTCGTAGCGCTAAAAAAAAGTAATCAGGTAAGTTGCGGAAAGGACAAGATAATAGAAGTTCCTACACCAGTCTTACTTTTTACCTCCATCGTCCCGGAGTGCTTGAGGACAATACTTCTGGAAATATACAGTCCCAAACCTGTCCCCTTGGAAGATTTTGTGGTAAAAAATGGTTCGAATACCTTTTTGATAGTGCTATCCTTCATGCCCATACCATTGTCAGTAAAAACTAACTCCACATGTTCTTCAGTTTTTTTACCACTAATGAAAATGGTGGGGTTGTCAGCTTCTAGCAGAGCATCGATCCCATTTCTGATCAAATTGAGAAACACTTGGTTGAGTTCTACAGGGTTACCCTTGATGATAAGCCCATCCTCAAAATTGAACCGGAAATCGATGGTACCCTGACCTTTTTGAATCAAAACCGAAGTGGACTCTATTAACTCTTTGAGGTCAATCCTCTGATAATCTTCGCCACCACCCTTAG
>JAHCMJ010000358.1 GCA_019192485.1 Cyclobacteriaceae bacterium HetDA_MAG_MS6
CTCAAAGAACATCCAAATGTGACTATGATTGACGCTCCGAAAATGGACATATCTGCGACACTGATTAGAAAGCTGATTCAGGCAGACAAGTCAATTAAATACCTTGTACCTGATTCTGTAGACCTTCTTATCAAGTCCAAAAAGCTTTACCAATAAGGAGATTGCAGATATTTGGCATGCTGGCTCTTTGAACCTGGCTTGGCAAATCTGCCGCAACTTTTACTAGAGAGTGCCGATCATACCCCAGCAGATAACCAAACTTTTAAGTCTGCGATGATACATCAAGTTTGCAGATGGGGAACTGAGGTGTCAGAAGATGTAGAACAGCAACTTTTAGAAGGGCGAGCAACTCATTTGACTGATGGTGATTTAGAATCATAGGAAATCTACTCTTACCTGTCCGCAGAAAATGAGGGACTATTCAGGGTCAAACGACGACATGCGTATGGGGCCTTTTACTACAGAATAATTCGTTAAATGGTCATAATATCCTGCTCTTTCAGCAAGAGGATATCATCGATCTTTTTGACATGGTCATCTGTCAGCTTTTGGACATCGTCCTCTGCCCCTTTCACCATATCTTCGGATGCGCCTTCTTTCAGTAGTTTTCTGAGGGATTCGTTGGTATCCTTTCGGATATTCCTAACGCTGATTTTCCCGTTTTCTACCTCTGATTTAGCTTGTTTGACCAACTGTTTTCTTCTTTCTTCGGTCAATGGAGGAATATTAATGCGAATCAATTCTCCATCATTTTGAGGGTTTAAACCCAGGTCACTATTGATAATAGCTCTTTCGATCTCCGCAATCATATTCTTCTCCCAGGGTTTTACAGATAGTGTACGGGCATCAGGGGTACTTATGCCAGCTACCTGATTGATAGGAGTCATTGTACCATAGTATTCTACCTCTAAGCCATCGAGCATATTGGGAGTGGCTTTGCCTGCCCTGATCTTGGATAGCTCCACAGAGGTATGACTCACCGTTTTGTCCATAGTTTCCTTGGCATGAGCCAAGTAGAATTCAATCTCTTCCATCAAAAAAATTAATTTATTAGCGTACCAACTTCTTCTCCTTCGATCACCTTAAATAAGTTGCCACCTTTGTTCATATCAAAGACGATAATAGGTAATTTGTTCTCCTGACACAAGGTGAAAGCCGTCATATCCATCACACTCAGGCCTTTTTCGTAAACCTCTTGGAAGGTGATCTTGGCGTACTTCTCTGCATGAGGATCTTTTTCCGGATCACTAGTATATACACCATCGACTCTGGTGCCTTTGAGCACTACTTCGGCATTGATTTCTATGGCTCTAAGACTAGCCGTGGAATCGGTTGTAAAATATGGATTGCCAAGACCAGCTCCGAAGATGACAATCCTCCCCTTTTCCAAATGACGAATCGCCCTGCGTCGAATAAAGGGTTCACAAACTTTTTCCATTTCCAATCCGCTCATCAACCTGGTGTACATCCCATTTTTTTCAAGTGAGCTTTGCAAAGCAATGCCGTTGATCACAGTGGCAAGCATACCCATGTAGTCACCCTGTACACGATCTATTCCTGAATTCTCCGCTTGTACTCCACGAAATATATTTCCTCCTCCGATGACTATAGCGATTTCTAGTCCCAGGTCATGCACCCGTTTGATTTCCTTAGCATATTGATCCAGCCTATTGGCATCAATGCCATATTGCTGCTGACCCATCAGTGCCTCACCACTTAATTTCAACAAAACTCGCTTATACTTCATCAGTTATTCCGGGATTCCTTTTTATCGCGTTCAAATATAAAAGAAGTCGGGATAGTGATAATTTTAAAAATGGACTAGGGCTTGATTTTTTTCTACGCTATCACCTTTTTCAACTAGAATTTGTGAAATGATGCCATCAGCTGGTGACTTAATGACATTTTCCATCTTCATAGCTTCCAGTATAATGATTGGGTCTCCTTTTTTTACTTCTTGTCCCGCCGTCACCTTGATTTCGATAATTGCTCCCGGCATTGGAGCTTTGATGTTGGTCGCCAAAGCCGTTTTTGTCATATCCAGCCCTAATTTTTCCAGGATTTCGTCTGTTTTGGTTTTAATATCAATTTCGAGCTCTTGCTGACCTACTTTTACGCGTATGTGTTTTTGGGCTGCTTCGAGTACTTCAACATCGTACGCTTTTTGATTTAGAAATGCCACGAATCTACCGTCACCCGCTTCCCTTATTTCAAAATCCGTTTCTTCGTCATTTAAATAATACTGATCTTTATTTTTCGAAGTTGTGAATCCCGAACGACCATTGACTATTAATTTCAGGCTCATTTTGATATTAACTTTTATGCAATCCCAATTTACTGCTAAACTAAGAAAACAAGCAGTTTTTGCTGTGATTATCACCGCATTAGGAATCTCCTCTTGCAAGACGGCGAAGGTTTCAGAAAACACATCAGATGCCAAACAAGATAATTCAGAAATTAAAACGTCGGGAGAGCCTATTATTTCCCCCTGGGTGTTCTATGAAGGGTCCACTGCTCGCACGATGGACTTAATTCACACTGAATTGCGAATCAGTTTTGATTGGGAAAAGCACTGGGTAATAGGCCAAGCTACACTCGTGTTAAAACCATATTTTTATCCACAAGATTTTGTCAGGTTAGATGCCAAGGGCTTTGATATTCATAAGATAGGTGATCTGTCAGGGGACAGTAGTTATGATTACCAATATGATGGTATGGAGCTACTCATCGATTTAGGTCGAGAAATATCCAAAGACGATACGATATCCATTAAGATCACCTACACGGCGAAGCCAGATGAATATGAGGAGGGTGGAAGCCAGGCAATTGTCTCTGATAAGGGACTATTTTTCATAAAACCATCACCGGCATTTCCGGACAAACCAAAGCAGATTTGGACGCAAGGTGAGACTGAGTCTAATAGCAAGTGGTTCCCAACAATAGATACTCCAAATGAGCGATGCACATCAGATATTTATGTGACGGTAGACCATATTTATAGTACGCTTTCCAATGGCAGACTGGTATCCTCGCAAGTGCATGGAGATACTGCTAGAACAGACCATTGGAAGATGGAACTGCCCCATGCACCATATCTCTTTATGCTAGGTATCGGAGAGTTTGCCAAGGTATCAGCAAGCAGCAAATCACTGGAAATAAACTACTGGGTAGAACAAGACTATGCACAGCATGCTAAAGCCGTCTTTGGTCACACACCTGAAATGATCGCCTTTTTTTCTGATTTACTTGGAGTGCAATATCCATGGGCAAAGTATGATCAGGTTGTAGTTCGGGATTTTGTTTCTGGTGCGATGGAAAACACCACAGCCGTCGTTTTCAATGACGGTTTGCAACTAACTACCCGAGAGGCTATTGATATCAATTGGGATGACATCATCAGTCATGAGCTATTCCATCATTGGTTTGGCAATTTGGTTACTTGCGAATCATGGTCTAATCTTCCTCTTAATGAGTCATTCGCTACTTATGGAGAATATCTCTGGATCAACCACAAGTATGGAAAGGATGAAGCGGACTATCATCACATCGAATCGCTGAATAACTATCTATCGGAGGCAAGTGAAAAACAGGTAGATCTTATCAGGTTTAGTTATGATCATCGCGAGGATATGTTTGATAGTCATAGTTATGACAAAGGAGGATTGATCCTGCACTATCTACGAAGTTATGTAGGCGATGAGGCCTTTTTCAAGGCATTGAATCTTTATTTGAATCGAAACAAGTTCAAGTCTGTCGAAATCCATGACTTACGATTGGCATTTGAAGATATCACTGGAGAGGACCTCAATTGGTTTTTCACTCAGTGGTTTTTCAATAGCGGGCATCCCATTTTAGAGGTTTCACACAGGCATGAAAATGATACCATCTATATAGGAGTGGAGCAGATGCAGGACCTCACAAAGTATCCTCTTTTCAGATTGCCAGTTTATCTTGATGTGATCCGTGAGGGAGAGTTGATGAGCTTTCCAATAGTTGTGGAGGACAAGGAGCATGAGTTCAAATTGCCAAGCAAGCAGGCACCTGAAGCAGTCATTTTTGATAGCGAACATCTGATAGTGGGAACGGTCCAACATTTCAAAAAACCTGAAGAGCTTATAACACAATTGATGGCTACAGCGCATCTGGTTTCTCGGTATGAGGCGATACTAAAGCTTCTAAGTGATAATACAATCTTCACAGATAAAGCCATTGAGATTGGGCTCTTGGATCGATCCCCTAGAAT
>JAHCMJ010000359.1 GCA_019192485.1 Cyclobacteriaceae bacterium HetDA_MAG_MS6
ACGAACCCACCCAACCAACATTTGAAGGGACAAAGTTTTTCGAGAACTACTCATTGAATGAGATTAGAAATTATATTGATTGGACCCCGTTCTTTTCTACATGGATGCTTAAGGGTAAGTTTCCCGCTATTCTGGATAATCCAACGGTAGGAGAGGAGGCTCGAAAGTTATATGCTGATGCCAATGTCATGCTGGATCAGATTATCGAAGAAAAGTCATTGAGTGCGAATGCGGTTGTTGGATTCTGGCCAGCAAATGCTACCGAGGATGATGTAATACTGTACAAGGGTGATGAGACCTTTGAGAAGTTGCATTTCTTACGCCAGCAAGGTAAGAAAGGGCAAGGGATACCTAATATTTCTCTTGTGGATTTCATCATGCCCGTTTCATCTGAAAAGCAAGATTACATCGGAGGTTTTGCAGTTACTGCCGGGATAGGTATCGAGCGACTGATAGAGAAATATGAAGCTGATCATGATGATTACAACTCTATTTTAGTAAAGGCCATAGCAGATCGTTTAGCAGAGGCTTTCGCAGAGTTGATGCACGAACGAGTTCGCAAAGAATTCTGGGGGTATTCTACTCAAGAATCATTTGAAAATGAGGAGTTGATCAAGGAGGTCTATCAGGGAATCAGACCTGCCCCCGGGTATCCAGCTTGCCCGGACCATACTGAGAAAAATACCTTGTTTAAATTACTCGACCCTGATGGTCAGACAGGTATAACTTTGACAGAGTCGTTCGCCATGTATCCGGCAGCTGCTGTAAGTGGATTTTATTTTTCTCACCCGCAATCTCGATATTTCGGACTTGGTAAAATATACGAAGACCAGGTTGATAATTATACCCAAAGAAAAGGTCTTACAAAAGAAGAAGTAGAACGCTGGTTAGCACCGGTACTTGGATATAAGTAGCAATGAAAGTAGTAGATCACATTAAATCGGCGAAAGGAAAGACGCTCTTCAGTTTCGAAATTTTACCACCCGTCAAAGGTCAAAGTATACAGTCTATTTTTGATGCCATTGACCCACTCATGGAGTTCAAGCCACCGTTTATAGATGTTACCTATCATAGGGAAGAATACGTTTATAAAAAACATCCGAACGGGCTTTTAGAAAAAGTATCAACTCGCAAAAGACCTGGAACCGTCGGGATTTGCTCTGCTATCATGAATAAGTATCAGGTAGATGCTGTGCCGCACATAATTTGCGGAGGTTTTACCAAAGAGGAAACCGAAAATGCGCTGATCGACCTGGATTTTTTGGGAGTAGATAATGTGCTTGTTTTACGAGGTGATGCCATCAAAACTGAGGGTTCATTTGTGCCGGAACCTGATGGCCATAACTATGCAGTAGACCTGCTACAACAAGTAATGGGCCTTAACCAGGGAGCCTATATCCATGAAGAAGTGCAAGGCTCAAAAACCAATTTTTGCGCGGGAGTGGCGGGCTATCCTGAAAAACATTTTGAGGCACCTAATCTCAATGCAGACATAAGGTTTCTGAAGCAGAAGATAGACCTTGGAGCTGAGTACATTGTCACGCAAATGTTTTTTGACAACTCCAGATATTTTGAATTTGTAGATAAATGCAGGGATGCCGGAATAACAGTTCCTATAATACCTGGTTTAAAACCACTAGCAACAAAAAGGCAGACTACTGTCCTTCCAAGTATTTTTCACGTAGATCTACCTGAAGACCTGGTTAATGGCGTAGAAAAATGCAAAGACAACGCTCAAGTGCGCGAGGTTGGCGTTGAGTGGTGCATACAGCAATCTAAAGAGCTTCAGGAAAAAGGCGTTCCTTGCTTGCATTATTATACCATGAGCAAATCAGCAAGCATCAAAAAGATCGCCTCAGCGTTATTCTAGACTATATTTGTTATAATGAAAGTCATCGAATGCCCAAGAGATGCTATGCAGGGTATCAAAAGTTTTGTACCTACAATCGAAAAGATTGATTACCTCAATAGGATCTTAAAGGTGGGCTTCGATACGATTGACTTCGGAAGTTTTGTTTCACCCAAGGCCATTCCTCAAATGAAAGATACCGAGGCAGTACTAAAAGGTCTTGACTTGAGTGAGACCAACTCCAAACTATTGACTATTATAGCTAATGAAAGAGGAGCACAGGAAGCTTGTGGACTAGAAGAAATCGCTTATCTAGGATTTCCGCTATCACTTTCCGAGACATTTCAGCAAAAAAATACGAATAAGACTATTGATGAAGCCTTGGTGGCAGTTGCCCATATTCAGGATTTGGCATTGCAGCACAATAAAGTTTTGGTAGTATATCTGAGCATGGGCTTTGGTAATCCCTATGGAGAAGCCTACTCAGCAGAGATAGTAGTTGATTTCATTCAAAAACTGGAGCTACTTGATATCAGCATTATTTCTCTATCCGATACGGTTGGAGTGGCAACAGCTGAGGGTATTTTATCCTTATTTTCAGAGGTGATTCCAGTTTACCCTAGAATTGAATTTGGTGCACATTTGCATTCAAAGCCAGAAGACAGTGTTTCTAAAATTGAGGCAGTAGTCGCATCTGGATGTCAACGAATTGATGGAGCAATTCTGGGTTTTGGGGGTTGCCCCATGGCCAAAGATGACCTAGTTGGTAATTTAGCTACAGAGACCATTATTGATACGATTTCAGACCAGGTGAATATAGATTATCTTCTTTTCAGCCAGGCCCAGGAAGCTGCCAAAGATCTTTTTAACCAATATACATGAGCATTGACGCAATCATAGTCATAGCTATCATTAGTGCAGGAGTCATCTTATTTGTGACGGAGTGGCTTTCTATTGATCTGGTGGCTATCCTGATTATGGTGGCTTTGGTAATTACCGGGGTCTTGACTGCAGAAGAAGGATTGGCTGGTTTTAGTAATTCGGCGACCATTACCGTGGCTTTTATGTTCGTCTTGAGTACGGCCTTACTAAAAACAGGGTCACTTCAACGTATTGGTCCATTCCTGGGTAATATTTTCAAAACCAATTTCAATATTGGTTTACTACTCACCATTCTTTTTGTAGGAGGTATTTCTGCATTTGTAAACAATACTCCTATCGTTGCTATGTTCATACCCGTAGTGATTAGCGTGGCGAGTCAATCAGGCGTAAGTCCCTCTAAGCTATTGATTCCATTGTCATATGCATCTATCCTCGGCGGTACATGCACGTTGATTGGTACATCGACTAACATCCTGGTGAGTGGGATCGCTGAAGAACATGGACTGCCAGGGTTTCATATGTTTTTATCCAGTCCTATTGGATTGATTTATTTGATCATAGGTACTGCATTTCTTTTTTTGGTAGGAAAAAGGATTTTGCCGAATAGGATTGACGAGGACGGGTTGCGAAAACAGTTTGCAGCTAGAGACTACTTAACCGAGATCGAGGTATTGCAGGGGTCTTCCTTAGATAACAAGACTATTATGTCATCTGTTCTGGTCAAGGACCTGGAGGTTGATATTATTGAGCTCCGTCGCAAGGAGAGTGTCTTTACGCTCCCACCAGGAGACTTCATTCTGAAAAAAGGAGATATTCTGAAAGTCCGATGCAATGTTGAGAAGATTAAGGAAATCAAGGATAAGCTTCGATTCAATGAGATCAAAATCAACGAAAATAATTTTGCTAAGGGGAGTACTACTGTTCTCGAACTCATTCTATCTAAAGGATCAGAATTTGAAGGAAAAACACTTCGTGAAATGGATTTTCGCAGAAGATATCGAGCGGTTCCTTTAGCGATCATGCATCGAGAAGAGGTCAGAAATGAGAAAATACATGATATCCGGTTGGAAGCTGGGGATATAGTACTAACAGAAATTAAATCACATAGAGTAGATAACATCAAAAGGGAGGAGATGAACCCTAGAAGTCCATTTATTATCCTTTCTGAGGAAGGTATCATTGATTTTGATAGAAGGAAATTCTCCATAGTATTAGCTGTCATCGCTGGAGTAGTAGGCCTTGCGGCATTTAATCTATTGCCCATTGTAGTCAGCGTTATTCTTGGTACAGCTATACTCGTCGCTACGAGTTGCTTAAATATGAAAGAACTTTACGCTTCTATAGATTGGAAAATTGTGTTCCTATTGGCAGGAGCGTTGAGTATGGGAGCGGCTATGCAAAAAACGGGCCTGGCCATTATATTGGCAGATGTTCTCATTGAAAATTTAGGAGTGTGGGGTCCAATAGCGGTACTGTCTGGGCTATACATTACGACCTCTCTGCTTACCGAAG
>JAHCMJ010000360.1 GCA_019192485.1 Cyclobacteriaceae bacterium HetDA_MAG_MS6
TGGTCTCTTAGTTAGGTTGACAAAAACTTGTTGAAAGTAAATTATTTCTGCCTTTAATCCAAAATTTAAAAAGATTTCAGGAGTAAGTTTCTAGTTAATCTACAGATGAGTTATAGACTGAAACCGACAATCAGAATATCATCAAGTTGTGGGTGAGAACCTTTCCAGCTGTCTACAAAAGCCATAAGCGCCTCTTTTTGGATCGCCATTGGAGAATCATATAGCTCTTCGACAAACTCCCGAATCCTTCCTTTGCCTAACTTTTTGCCATCTGGGCCACCAAAAAGATCTTGCCAACCGTCACTGGATAGGTAAAAGTTGTTCTTGCTTGTATTATTCAATTGGATACGTTGTGTGGTATAGATATGTTCGTGTTCAAACATTTCACCTACTTGAATTCTATTGGCTTTCAGGGTCTCGATGGTACCATTACTCACTTGCAAAAGATTCATTTTCGCACCTGCGAAATCCATTTCTCTGATAACAGTATTGATCTTCAATAGACCCATATCAGCACCGGTGCCAACTCTGAGGTTATTTTTCTTGCCAAACCTAGCCTTTACTACTTCATGAACCTCACTAAGTACATTTCCAGGTTCCCAGTCTTCTTTTTTTGAAATCACCGAGTTGAGAGCTGTAGTGTATATCCTGGTCATGATGCTCGCCAGGTGCCCATGACCCATACAGTCGAAAACAGCCACCCATAGATTTTCGCCTTGTTGGTGTACCCAAAATCCATCACCTCCAACACCTCCAGTCATTGGCGTGTTGATGACGAAGGCATCTAGCATACTGGCGAGGAGTTCCTCTGGGAAAAGTGAGAAGTAGTTTTCTGTAGGTCTATCCTTGACGCTTTGCAGAAGAGAAAGCATGGGATGGTTTTCCGTAAAATCTCTTTTGACCCTATGGTACGAACTGGACTCCATCATTGCAGACCTATTACTACAAATGCCTCATGTCCTTTCCACTTGACCGGAATCACATATGCCGATACATCCACCGGTATTTTAAGCTCATCTGGCATACCTTGAAAAACGATAGGTACGGATATCATAAAATTCGTCCCCAAATGCGCTCTAACATTACCTGCAACAACATTAGATATTTCCCCAGCCATGTCCAACACATCCTCCTCTACCGGATCATCAATACCTATGAATATATTGATAAGGTCCTCAAACATGCCTCGATCGCCTGAGATATATACAAATCCTTTTTTGCTCCCGGAAATACCGATCATCCCAGTATAGTCCTTGAGCAGCAAGCCTTTTGTTTCTTTCAAGTAAGGCACTTTCAGCTCTGAGTCAATCTCAGTCAAATGCTTGAAATAGTCGTTGACCGAATCGATAAAAAGGTCGCAGGTGGCTTCGAAGTCTTCCTTACTGGTTTTCATCTCTTTTCAAAAGCCTGTCAAAAGCCTTTTCTAATTGTGCAACACTTACAGGTTTGTACAAAAATCCCCTGGCTCCCTTGTCCAGCGCCTTGAGTCCGGTCAGCTTGTCAGAGAGAGCCGTTATGATCATGACCTTAGCATCTGGGTGAACTCTCATGATGTTCTCCAGACAAGTAATCCCGTCCATTTCCGGCATGGTGATATCCAATGTTATGACGTCGGGTTTTTTCTCTTTGACAATATCTATAGCTTCGTTTCCATTAGAAGCCATACCTATGATCTGGAGGTCATACTCTGATAAATTTTTTTCAATGGTCCGCCGCATCACGGATGAGTCATCCACAATCAATAATGTCATGCTTCCTGGGTTTCTTTTTCCTCCTCAACACCAAACGGCAAATCGATTACTATTTCAAAATATTTGCCTTCCTCAAATTTTATTTCATAAGTTCCTTTTTGCTCATCTATGATTGACTTTACCAGACTCATACCTCGGCCTCGGCCAGCGTGCTCATCTACATGATCATAGGTGGAAAAACCTTTATTGAAGATTAGCTCCACTATCTTATCGGTTCCTAGTTTTTTAGCTTGCAATTCTGTAACCAAATCTCGTAAAACTGCCTGCTCCTTTATCTTAGCCAGATCCAAGCCCTTGCCATCATCATAGTATTTGATGATCAGTCTGTCATCCTGCAACTGGTCCAATTCAATATTGATACTACCCTTGACCAACTTACCACTCGCCAGGCGCTCCCCTTGCTTCTCTATGCCATGAGAGAGTGAGTTTCGTATGAGTTGGATCATCATATCTTTAAATGGGTTGATATACTTCTCAGGAATAACAAGATTCTTATCATTCCTGAAGAAGAAGTCCACTGGCTTCTTCATTTCTTCACTGATGTTCTCTACACCTTTTTCCAGTGCGTCGATAACCATGATGTTAGAAACAATATGCCCACCTGAAGGGTGCTTCCTGTAAATGTTAGCTACCTTACGTAGCATATCATTCATATCCTGCAGCATCTTGTCTGCTTCATCAATCTCGTACAAGATCGTCAAGAAATCTTTACTCGTGACGTCTTTTTCCTTAAGTTTTTCAAGAGTTTCCTCGATATCATGAAACTTTCCACTCATCAACTCTAACCCGATCACCACTGCATTGCCTTTCAGATTATGTATGGTATCAAAGGTGAAGTCTAGCAGTTCGCGAAGGTTATTTTCCTGCTCAGCTTCATACTTGGAAGAGATTGCTTTCAGCGTATTTCTGGAATTGTGCAAAAAGCCTCGAAGAATAGACGGGTCAATCTTCAATATACTGAGAACTTGCTCCGTCTCCTGCTTCTTGTTTCGTTCGGCTTCTTCCAGGTGCTGTTGTAATAGTACAGACTCGGTCTCATCTGAGATCGTGACCATTATATTTTGAATCCTATTTTTCCTCACAATCCTGTTGAAGGTGACTCTGATGTATTTTGAGCTAACAATACCGTCTTTCTCCGTATAGATCTTGACCTGCTCAATGGGGTTGAGTTGATTGACTACGTCTTCATCAATATCTCCATTAAAAAGGTGCTTCATAAACATTTCCAACGCCTCAACCTCACGAGGTAGGATCAGTGGCCTCATAAAATTGGCAAAATTCTCTCCAGCGATCTTTTCATTGCTGAAGATTCCCTCCATTGACTTGGAATATAGCTTACTGATACGGAAGTTGTTGTCTAGTAGGAATATACCTTGCTGAATATTTTCAAATACGACCAGCGCTACTTTATAGATGTTTCTGTAAAGGTATCGGGCCTTGTCTCTTTCTCTCTTGAGCTCTATGTGCGATTTCCTAATCTCCTCAACCATGGCGTTAAAGGTCTTGGCATATTGACCGATCTCATCTCTGGTCGCAATTTCTACTTTCTCTGTGTAGTCACTTTTTGCTATTCTTTTCGTGAAAGCTTCCAGTGTACTCACATTTTCCAGCAGGTTACTGACGATGGTGGTCATCATCCAGAGTGCCAAAGCTCCTAGTAGGATGTCCAATGCAAGAAATGTCCAAAAGTCACGCACTGCATCTCCGGATATTTTCTCCGTCCGCGCATGTACACTCTCAGACATAAAGTCTTCTACTTTTTTCAGTAAGTTGATCTTATTGGTGTATACCCTATACCAGTGCTCGGGATCAGCTGATAAGTCAACATTGTCAATCAGTATGTTTCTTAACCTATTGACTTCATCCACGTCAGGCCCACGAGTAATCATCGTGTAGTAGTCTCGCGACTCAATGTCGGCTATGGTAAAGAAAGCATCGATGTATGACTCTTGTGATGCTACTAATGCCGTAAACCGACTATAGAGATCATAATGCATACTATCATGGGAGAATGCTTGTGTACCAATAGCTCGCTCAATACTAGCAAGCTCTTTGGCTTTGAGGAAATAAATGATAGCATGAACTTGTTGTGCAACATCTTTGTCTCGAGTTTCATTGATCAGATCGTTGACTGTATTGAGTGCTATAGTGTTGATATCGGAGAAATAGTCCAGTGACTGATCTGGTGACAGACTCTGGGCATCAATCTGCTCCCTGAGGTTCTGCAATCTCTCGAAAGAACTACGGAGATGTACCAGATCATCTCCATGGAACTCCAGCAGATCCCCTAGATGATCTCCGTCAATCTCCTTATAAAACTGCTGTAAAACCTTATCTGTCTGACTTCTCTGTTGCTGTAGTTGCTCAGTAAAGCCAAAACCCTCGTTGGAAATAAACCCGGAAGAAATAGCTCTTTCTCTTTGTATCTCGTGTACAACATGGTTGATTTCTATCCCGACAATAA
>JAHCMJ010000037.1 GCA_019192485.1 Cyclobacteriaceae bacterium HetDA_MAG_MS6
AGGGCGTTGCCCAATGCTCTTGCTAACCTTTCGCTCAACACACGGCATACGATATTGTGCTTGCCAGTCACCAGATAGGGTCCATTCATCTCTAGCCCTCCCGTAGCAATGATTGCAGTCGTCTTGCCTGATTTCATGGCGTCTCGCACCTCCATCCATGTCAGGTCTTCCATAAATACTTTCTCCAGAGCCGGTATCGGACGAGGCTTATTGGGGTCAGGACTCATGCGAGGATCTTCCTGAGACAGTGCCTGCGTGTGCAGGAGAAGGAGGACGGCACCGACTGTGCATATTCTGATTATCATGGTATTTTGCTAAATAACTGTGAAATCTAAGTATTTTTCTTTCCCAATAAAGCCTTCGGCATGATCTCCCCGGTAAATAGGTCCGGGCGTGGGAGGAGTGCCTGACATGATGACATCTCCTGGTTCAAGTGTCATGAACTTCGAGGTATATGAGATGATATGTTCGTATGAGGCAATCATTTGCTTGGTATTGCCATACTGTCTCACCTCGCCATTTACTCTGAAAGTCAGGTCCAGATCCCGGACGTCGTCAAAATCGGCTACCGGCATCCAATCAGAAAGAAATGCCGCCTCATCGAATCCCTTAGCAAAAACCCAGGGCCACCCTTTAGTTTTGGCTGTTTTTTGTATGTCCTTCGCTGTCCAGTCTATACCAAGGGCTATCTCATCGAAACTATTATAAGCTTCTTTTTCATCAGCTTCTTTGAGATGTTTACTGATTTTTAGGATAATTTCCATCTCATAGAATACCTCCTCACTGCAAGTAGGATAATGAAAGGTATCGCCATAAGCTAGTGCGGTCGTTGGCTTGGAAAATATCATTAAGTCCTGAGGTCGTTCTCTCTCTTCTGAAAGCGAGGAATAGTAGTTTGCACCGATGCCTATTATTTTCATCTAATTATATTCAAAAACTTCTATCATTCTAGCTTGTTATCTTCATATTCCTTCGGGAAACTTCACCTGGTAAGCATCGACGGTATTATCCTTGTGTCTGGGAACAATTAGTAAGGTTTTTGAAGGAATGTACTCCGGATCAGCTACGCGTTCTTGACCCAGAACATCTAGTAAAACACTGATTTCTGTTTGACCGGTAGAGTAATGCAAAATGCGTCCTTTGAAATCAGTAATGAAGTAGTTTCCGTGGCCATCAGACTCAATCCCATCACCCGCTCCTATTTCAGAGCTAAGTATCTCGGCACTTCTTAGTTGGTCATTCACATACACTAAATCTCCACTGGACATGTAAGTCAATAGTATGCCATCCGATAGAGAAAGTACACCGTTGGGTCTAGACTGCGTGGTATCGGTAAAGTAAAGGGAAAGACTGTCATTTCGTACGCGATATGTCTTTCCATTATCCTGATCATTCACAAACACTTCGCCATCAGAAGACACTGATAAGTCATTCAGCTTGCCTGCATTGGGAATCTCATATCTAGCTGTCTCTTGACCGTCTTCAAGGTCAAAAATTTTCACAAATGGATGATCTGACACATATAATTCGCCCTGGTAGGTATCAACCCCCTTGGGATCTTCCAGCCCTGTGATAAATTTCTCTTCTAGGATCTCTCCGTCTACAGAGACCTTGGTAATATACCCATCTTGTGGATCATCTTTGCTGGCTATATTGCTTATATACAGGGTCTGGGTGTTTTGATCAAAAGCCGCACTTTCAGGAACCTTAAAGTTGCTGTTTGACCAAACCTTGGTTAAAAACGGACTTTTGCGTTCAGATTGACGTTGCTCCCCAGGATGACACTGGAAGAAAGTCACTATAAAAAGCACGAACACGCTATTTATGAAGTGTTTCATCTATATAAAACTCTTTCAACTCTTGATATACTAGTAGTGACGTATGCCATTCACAATACCTGTACTAACGGTCGTAGACCAGTTTCCGCTGTATGGCGTCAACTGTCAATTGTACTTGATAATCTACCAGTTGATTGGCAACTTGCAGCGTCTCAGCAAGGGGCTCCAAGTCCACGCCATTAATGGTAAAGAGGCCCTTCCCTAGCCTTGCCTTTCGTCTGACGTATTCTGGATCCTCTAACATCAATATAGCAGTGTCTCTAAAGGTATCGTGAATGCCATCGTTCTTTTCGTAAATACCTCTTTCCTCCTCCCATGCTATCCACTTCTCATATCCATAGAACTCTGGAATATAAGTGACACGACCAGTCTTCCAAGTAGGACTCATTTGCTCAGCGACTGCTTGCATACCGCTCTGATTACCGCCGCTATCACCGATCAATATGATATCCTTAAACCCCTGGGTTTTCAAGCCTGTAACAATATCTATTAATAAGGATTGAAAGGTATCTTCAGAAACACCTATGGTACCTGGGTACCTCATATGACCACTAGGTGGATTTACATCGCCCTGTGGCACATAAGGGACAATAGTGGCG
The DNA here is from genome assembly GCA_019192485.1 of Cyclobacteriaceae bacterium HetDA_MAG_MS6. Taxonomy (GTDB): domain Bacteria; phylum Bacteroidota; class Bacteroidia; order Cytophagales; family Cyclobacteriaceae; genus MS6. Next base: position 2,438 of record JAHCMJ010000037.1, read on the forward strand.
ATCAGCGCATTACCTAATTTTCTTGCGAGTCTTTCTCCTACCACACGGCAGACGATGTTATGTTTATCTGTCACCATATAGGGACCATTCATTTCAATTCCTCCAGTCATAACAATGGCCGTACGATATCCAGAACGAATAGCATCTCTAACTTCCATCCAGGTCATTTCATTCATAAAGACCGTCTCTCGAGCTGCTATCGGACGAGGTTTGTTGATGTCGGGATTTGCTCTTTCTTCATCCTGAAGCATCTCCTGGCCACTGGACAGGCTTTGGGCACAGGCAAAAACCGGCAAGCAGATTACCGACAAGAGCAGCAGTCTGGTTATCATACCTTGTATTTTCTGACTATGTCCGGATCAGGTTCTAGGCCTAACCCTGGCGTTGAGGGTACGGTCACCTTGCCATCGATTACTTCAGGTGGAGGGAAAGCCGGACTACTCCAAAGAGCTGTCGACTTAGGGTATACCTCCATAATCAGGCCGTTAGGAATAGATGCCATCAAATGTACCGCCATCATGGAATGTCCGTGAGGGGCAACTGGTATATGATGAGCATCAGCATATCCAGCGATCTTTCGGTACTCTGTATAGCCTCCGGCGCGATGAGTATCAACATTGAGTATATCTACAGCATCTCCTTGGATCATGTCTCTAACTCCCCATTTGGTATATTCGTTTTCACCCATAACAATAGGCATATCCAAAGCCGCTCGTATCTCAGCAGCTCCTTCATAATTGTCATTCACCACTGGTTCTTCAAACCAATATGGTCTGAATTTTTCAACCGAACGGCCAAACTGAATGGCTTCATACGTTCTAAACCCATTATTGGCATCCAGCATGATCCCAATATCAAATCCTAAGGCCTCACGCACAGCTTTGACTCTTTCCACGTCTTCGTTGAAAGAAGCTCCGCCTACTTTCATTTTGACTACCTTGAAGCCTTCATCAACCAGGCCCTCCATTTCCTTCACAAGATCGGCAATAGTTTTACCTTCAGCATAATATCCTCCAGCTCCGTATACTGGAATTTCCTCCCGAAATGCCCCTAGCACTTTGTATGTCGGCAGGTTCAATGCTTTACCGATAATATCCCAGATGGCCAGGTCCATGGAGCCCATGGCACGAATGTATTCTCCTTTAGCCAGCGGCTTGCGCTTGTAGTTATACATTCGATACCAAACCTGCTCTGTGTTCATGAGATTCTGCCCTTCTACTTTACCAAAAATATCGCCCTCAATCATATTGAAAGAGCCTTTGAAAAAGGTTCTACCTACGATACCTTGATCCGTAATGACCTCCATGTATTTGGTCGAAGGGGAACCTCCTCCATAAGTTTTAGTAGCATTCCAGGTATGCGGGATTTTTCCCGGAAATCTCAACTTGACCTGACGAATTTCTTTGATCTTGATATATTTTTTTACATCCTCAATCTCAGCTTGCTGAACATGTCGCTCTACGCCAGCCACTGGTAATGAAGTCATCGAAAGTGCTCCGGCTCCCAATGATAGTTTCTGAAGAAATTGCCTACGTCTGCTCATATTGAAAAATCCGGCTATTGACTAAAATACTCTTATAGGACACTCGGCTGGTGCAGCGAGGAGGTCCTCTAGCTCTTGGTCCAACTTAAGCAAAGTAAGCGAGGCACCAGCCATTTCCAAAGAGGTGCAATACTCTCCTACATAGTTTCGCACTATTGTCAACCCCTTACTCTTGGCTAAATGTGCTGCTTTGCGATACATCACATACAATTCACTAATAGGTGTACCTCCGAGGCCGTTGATCATCAAGGCCACTCGATCTCCGGATTTGAAAGGTAGGTCGGTATGCACAGCCTCAAATATTTCTTCGATGATTTCGTCGGCTGACTTTAGCTTGTCACGGCGTCTCCCTGGCTCTCCGTGAATGCCGACACCTACTTCCATCTCATCATCAGCCAAAGTAAATATCGGCTCTCCCTTTGCTGGTGGTGTGCAACCGGTCAAGGCTACACCCATACTTCTAACATTGTCGTTAACCTTTTTACCAAGTGCAACTAGCTCATCCAGGTCAGCTCCTTGCTCTGATGCTGCTCCGCAGGCCTTGATGGCAAAGAAGTTTCCCGCCACCCCACGACGACCAAATGTGTGTGTGCTATTTTCTACAGCAACATCGTCGTCTATAAGGACGGAACCCACTTTGATGCCCTCTGCTTCTGCCATTTCTGCAGCCATCTCCCAAGCCATCTTATCGCCCTGGTAATTGTTGACGATATACAATACCCCTTTGTCAGACTTCATTCTTTTGATCCCTTCCAGGGCCACATCTACTGGAGGAGCGGCAAATACATTTCCGGGAGCTGCGCAATCGAGCATTCCCTTGCCAACAGCCATAATATGAGCAGGCTCATGTCCACTCCCAGACCCCTGAACTATGGGTACCTTAGTATTAGGATCCAGATCAGCTCTATATACAAGATTGAACTCCTTTTCCCATTTCAAAGTCTGCGGATTGGCTAGCACGAGACCTTCCATCATTTCATGCACAAAGTTTGAGGGATCGTTTACAAATTTTTTCATTTGAATTAGTGGGTTTATTTAACAATGATTTTAATGTCTCTTATGATTGTGCTATCGCTTTTACGATAGTAGATATTGCGACAATGCCTGGGTCAGGAGTCCCGGCGCTTCTCTCACCAGTAAATGACTGTCTGCCAAACTTAGCTACCCAGCTGGTGGTCGTCTCGGCAGTATGCGCCGTGATCTCTACAAGTTCTTTCAACAATTTGGAATGATTTGTTTCATTCTGGCTCTTTTCCAATTTCTCGGCAATAGGCAGCAACCCGTCGATCAATGTTTTGTCTCCGGGCTTGGCACCGCCTCTAGCCATTATACCATCGACAGCCGTCTGGACCATTTTGGCCAGCTCCTCATAGCCAATGGAAGACTTGCCTTTGGAGAGTAAGCCTGATTTCATAAATGCTGTTCCCCATAATGGACCAGAGCTACCTCCTACGTGACCAGTAATAACCATACTCACTTTGAGGAGAAAATCTCCTATGGATGATCGGTCATATTCCTCCCACTTGTCAAGTACTACTTTAAATCCCGTAGCCAGCGAGGTCCCAAAGTCTGCATCTCCCGCAGCTGCATCGAGGTCCGAAAAATATTTTTCATTGGCTATCGCTGTTTCAGCAATGATTTTTACTGTCTTTTCGACTGCAGCGACATCAAATGTCTTCATTTGTAATCTATTTTAGTGAGAAACTCTTTTTTTGACTATTGCCTTAAGGTCACCCAAGGTGATGTTGACCGGATCATCTCCTATCTCCGATACTATGAGATCGGCTTCTTTAAAATCTTCCTTGGCGGTATAGGTACTGGTGGTAACAATACAATTCATATGAGCAGCAACGGCAGCTAGTAGCCCATTTCTACTATCTTCTACAACCACACATTGCGCTGGATCCAATTGCAATTCCTGCCTAGCCAAGTCATATATCGCTGGGTGAGGTTTCTTCTTATTGACCATATCCCCAGCAAAAATTCCTGAAAACTTAGCCTCCCGCTCGGGACCCAACTGGTGATGCACCACTGCACGAACTGCACGTTCATTAGACGTAGAGCATACGGCAAGAGTCATTCCCGCTTCAATGGCCTCATCTACAATTCGTTGAATACCGGGACGGACTTTCAGTTCTCCTGACTCAATGATTTTCATAAACAGGTCTGTCTTATCGCGATGAAGTTCTTTGATTAGCGTCTCTTTATTCTCTACTCCATCAGGCCAGCCAAATTGATCAAAATAGTAAGTCATCCTCTCTTTACCTCCTGCAACCTGTACCAGTTCAGCGTAAAGCTCAACGCTCCATTCAACGTCAATACTATTTTTAGCAAATGCCTGGTTGAATGCCACTCGGTGACCATCTCTTTCAGTATCAACCAATACCCCATCGCAGTCAAAAATCAATGCCTTCATGCAGTAGTCATATTTTCTGATTCACGGATTTCCTTGAGCATTGCAGATCCCTTGCCTGCACCTCCAAACTCTGTCATTTTTTCTTTGAAAAGCTCTTTCATAGCTTCGAACTGAGCACTAAGTACTTTCAGAGGCTCATAATCGCTTGGATTGTTCCTATTGTATTCGACAAAGCTGTCCACAAAAACATGTTTGAGGTTTGTGGAAATATTCACCTTTGAGCAACCAAGCTGAATACACCGAGCAATAGTCTCCTGGTCCAGCCCTGTACCTCCATGCAGTGCCATAGGTGTCTGGGTTCGTTTGTATATGTCATCGATCAGATCAAATGCTACCTTGGGCTCACCATGATAATAGCCATGGGCAGTCCCGATAGCTGCTGCGAAGACACCCAGATCAAGCTCCCGACAAAATCGCTCGGCTTCATCCGGGTTGGCGAGGTGAGCATCTTCTTCTGCCACAATAATGTCTTCTTCCACTCCCCCTATCTCTCCGATTTCGGCCTCAATGGCCACTCCTGCTGGTGTTGCCCAGTCAAATACTTGTTTGGTTAACCTTATATTCTCTTCAAATGGTTTGTCTGACGCGTCAATCATCACGGCAGTCCATCCTGTATCAATACACTTCTTAATCATGTCCATATCCTTGCCATGATCCAGGTGTAAGGTTATTGGCACATCAACATTGGAGGCCAAGTGTTTGTACCATGAAGCCAACGCCTCGTGCCCATAATAGTTAATGGTTTTGGCTGAGGTCTGCATAATCAGAGGTGCATCGATTTCGGATGCAGCTTCTACCATAGCCCTCATTGAAGCATAATCCACTGGATTAAATGCTGCGATAGCGTATTGCTCGCGTCGGGCAATTCTTAGCATTTGTTTAAAACTTGTCAGTGCCATAATATTTTTAGTTTTCTAGTCTTAATTGATCTTATCTTGTCGGATTTTTTTCTCATTAGGTTCTAATCCTAACCCGGGGCCATCCGGTACTTTGATATAACCATTCGCATACTCCAGATTTCTATTGAAATATTGCTGTAAGCCCTCCTGGCGTCTCTCACCTCCGTATTCCTGGAACTCTGCTGCGTTGTGAATAGACATGGCAAAATGATAGGCGGCAGCAGTAGCCAAAGTTGGACGTGTATTATGACACATGACCTGTAAATCAAATGCCGAAGCCAACGCTGCAATTTTTACGGCTTCTGTGATACCCCCAGCCTTGAAGACATCAGGATTTATGATATCAACTTTGCCTATAGTGATCAGATCTCGAAACTGCCAACGGTTAAACTCGTGTTCTCCTCCGGTTACGGGCACGTCCAAGGCCGCTGCGACCTGGGCTAGACCATTATAGTTATGCTCTGCTACCGGTTCCTCGAACGAGGCAATGTTGTACTTTTCATAAAGTTCTCGTCCTACTTGTATAGCGCGATAAGGAGAGTAGCCGTTATTCGCATCAAAAAACAATACAATGTCATCGCCAATTGCCTTTCTCACTTCGCGAATCACCTCGAAAGAAGGATCGGGCCTTGGGTCGCGATTGAGTTGACGGATTTGCATTCTTACCTTTATCGCTTTATATCCTTTCTCAACAAAATCCACTGCCTTCTCTACCATTTCCTTAGTAGACTTTGGATTGTTGGTACCACGGCCGTAGCTACCATATACCTGGATCTTGTCAACATATGGACCACCCAGAAGGGAATACACAGGTTGATTCAGTAGTTTTCCTTTCAGGTCCCAAAGCGCGTTATCAATCCCTGCTATCGCTCCGCCCAAAAAGGCATTTTGCCCTGCATCTACTTCCTTAAAAAACATTCTATTCCAGAGATACTCTGTGTCCCAGATGCTTTCACCCTCTATACGTTCACCTAGTAACTCAACCATTTTCAAGATGATCCTGGCGTATTTCTTATTAGCCTCACCCCATCCGGCTATTCCCTCGCTAGAGGTAACCTTGATAAAAAGTGCACTTTGCTTAGGCATTAAAAAAGGTTCGACAGACCGTATTGTAACCTTAGAATCTTCAATGGTCAATACGTTGCTTTCCATATTTGCAAAAGAGGGTACTGGCAAAAACCCCAATAAGCCCACTGCTCCAGAAGCTTTCAAAAATTCATTTCTCGTCATCAGCTGTCACGGTTTATAAACATTGGCGTTTACGATAGCTTCCTCATCTATTTCCAGACCAAGACCCGGGGTTTCCGGCACTCTCAAATACCCATCTTCTACGATGAGTTCGTTTTTGAAATACTTTTGAAGGCCCATCCAGTACCTGGGACCTGCGTACTCCTGGTACTCTGATGCATTGGGGCATGATGTAACGAAATGTAATGCAGCCGCGGTAGCTATTCCTGGATAGGCGTTGTGTATCATAAATCTCTTATCAAATGCCTGGCAGACTGCTGCAATTTTTTTACATTCTGAAATTCCTGAGGACTTGATCAAATCAGGATTCAAAATATCTACCCCTCCTATGGTAATTAAATCCCGAAAATGCCATCTGTTGTATTCATGTTCTCCGGCGGTGATGGGAAAGTCCAACGCCTGAGTGACCTCTCGGAGTTCGTGGTAGTTATTCATCGTCACGGGCTCTTCAATAGTAGCGATATTGTATGCGTTGCGTAATTTTTGCCCTTGTTCAATGGCTCTATGAGCGGTGTAGCCATTGTTGGCATCGAAGAAAAGCGTAATATCATCTCCGATGGCCTCCCTTACGGCTTTCACAGTTTCAAATGAAGGATCGGGATTAGGATCTATATTGAGCTGACGAATTTGCATGCGCACTTTGACCGCCTGATATCCTTTTTCCACATAATCCCGAGCAATCCCTGCCATTTCCTTTGGGGTTTTCTTACCTCCATGACCAAAAATAGACCGTTCGTGACGTTTGACATTAGCGCCAAAACTGCCATAAAGCTTGATCTTATCCTGGAACTTTCCTCCAAGCAACTTGTAAACAGGTACCTCCAGAGCCCTGGCTTTCAAGTCCCATAGTGCGATATCTATTCCAGAGATCGCGCCAGCCAACAAGCCGTGCGCACCCTCATCATAAGATTTGAAAAAGGCATAGTTCCAAAGTCGATCTATCTGAAAAGGATCTTGACCCAAGTAATGTGGTTTCAGGACTTTCTCAATAAAATCGCAACAGATCAGTTTATAATCCTTGTCCGCCTCTCCCCAACCTACAAGCCCGGCGTCAGTTTCAACTTTGACGTAAACGGCACTGTTTGAGGCATCTTTTTCTGGCTTAGGATGATAGGCTTTGATATCTGTTATCTTGAGATCCGAAAGCCGACTCTTTTTCATCTGCTCCTCGTACTCACGGATCGTCTGTCCGGACAATAAAGAGGAAATAAATGTTCTCCTATTTCTGGCTACTTTTTGCATGAAGCTAGTTCTAACTAGGTGAGCTCAGCTCACTAAGATTTAATAATTACAAGACGTACAGCAGCAGGCTTACCTTTACCTGATCGTGCCGTCTTCATTTTTACACCAATCACCTTGGGCAGTCCAGTCTGCAGCGTCATTCTCTATGGCGCCAATGTACGAGGCTGCTGCAAACCATGGGTCTAACATGGTAGGGTCCATAGCTTCCGTTGGTGTGGAACCCTCCCATTGCGTAGTGGCAACCGAACCTACTGCGGTATCGAAAATCTTGTTGGCAGCAATAGCTTGGATATCTACAGCCTGATCGTCGAAATCAGTATCATTACCCCAGGAATGCCCATTTTGAACAATTAGGTTGTTTGCCGAGAGATCAACATCCTCAATTTTTAACGCATCTCCCGCAAAATCTGTCAGTAAGAAATTATGAAATCTGCCAATAGCACCCTGTCTGATTCTCAATCCGCGGTTATTGAAATTCTGCGCTGCCTTTTCTTCACCAGGTCCAAGCAAGGTGATGTTGGATAACATGGGGTTGGTCCTCGGCTCGTTTAGGGCATCATCTGGGTCATTCCTGGCATCAATGCCTCTCGCATCATCGATTTCGATGTTTTCTGGGGCCTGCGTTACCCAGAATTGTCCTTTGCCTCTCCACCCATGACGAAAATTGATCGCATGACTCAAACAAGAGACCGATACCAGATGACTTGCGTTGACAGTACCACCATAAATACGAATACCTTCTCCTGAGCTATAGATCACTTGAACATGATCTAGTTGTGTCCCACTTCCTACTGCGTACAAGGTAAGGGCATTTTCCACACCGAATACCCTCTGACCAGCATATTCTATTCTTACATAACTTAAGGTTCCAGAATTATCAAGATCATTAGTTCCACCAAATAAACTGACTCCACCGAACCCGATGTTAGTTCCGACGTTAGTTTGAGCATCTCCCAAGACAACTAAGCCAGCCCAGTCTCCCCTAGAAGGTGTGCCTGTGAGCACTGCTTCGCTGGTCAATACAATTGGTGCAACTGAAGTCCCTTGTGCTTCAATCCTGGCACCTCTCGCTATCACCAGGTTGGCCCCTCTTTTGACATAAATGATTGTCCCCTCCGCTATACTTAAAGTGACACCTTCTTCTACTACTGCTTGAGCTGTGAGATAAAAAGGTTTGTCATCGGCAAGCATTGTATCTCTATCGAAAATTACGTTGGTAGCTCCACCAACTGGCAAAATACTAAGCACATCCTGCCCTCCTAACAGGGATTCTTCAATGCTAAATTTGGAATCATCGCTGCTAATTGTCGTGATTGTAAAAGTTATAGTGCTTGTTGCTCGATCTTGGATATCCGTACCAGTCAAGGTGAAGACCAAAGAGGTACCAATATCAAGGCCTGATGGAACGATGTATTCCAAAGTGTACACCTCCCGGAATGCATCCATGTAGTCGATCACGGCGAAGGCATTCCCATCGAGTACCACCGACAATTGCTTCAAACCTGCCGATCCGGCTAGTATAAATTCTTGTTTTACGGTATCTCCCTCGGCAGCTGTGGTACTGAATACATCTCCAGCGGAAACAATGGTTGGAGGTGGTGCCTCAAAACCCTCCTCCTCACAAGAGATAATAGAACATAGTAGAATAATAAGTATTGCGAACTGATTAAATATTTTCATTTTGACTTTCGGTTAATGGGCATAAATGAATTGGAAAATCAGAGTGTAAAGGACACTCCAAACCGACACCACCAGGAGAAATATCCTACATCAAAAATCCTGTCGGGCTGACCGAAGTATTGCAGCTGTGGCTGATTGGTAATATTGATAAACTCAGCGTAGACCCTGAATTGATCCCCTATTTTTTGTGAAGCGTTGATATCTAACTGATACCTTGAGTCTCTAACAACATCCTTTTCGCCGTCACCATCATCATTTGGCCCTAAACTTTCAATCAGGTCATCCTGATAGTTCAATGAGGCCCTAGCTGTAAATCCTCCAAGGTCATAGGTAATAGCAAAATTTCCGGTGTGATCCGCTTGACCGGGTAATCGGATATCTGAACGGTCAGCCGTAAAAGCATTGGAGCCTGTATAGGTATAATTGAGATAAATACCCAATCCTTTAAGTGGCCCTGGCAAGAAGTTTAAGTTGGTTTGAATATTGGTCTCGATACCCCAGACTTTAGCCTCTTCTCCATTGGCTGGTTCCTCCACCTGGAATCCATTGTATATGGCCGGTATATCGGTATTAACAAGGGAGTCCGCGATAAAGACTCTCTCAAACTGGAAGTTATCTACCTCCTTGAAGAAACCGCTCACAGAAAGAATACCAACATTACCCAAGTACCTCTCCAACTTCAAATCAAAGTTCCATGCTACCGGGGGCAGCAAACTGGGATTACCTCTGGTAATTTCACTAGAATTGACATTTACGGAGGAAGAGGGTACAATATCTATGAAGTTAGCTCTTGCAAACGAACGTACAACCGCTGCTCTAATATTGGTCATTCTGTTGAATGTATATTTGATTTGAAAATTGGGCAGAATGAAATCATAAGACCTGGATCCATCAACTGGTTCGGAAGTATTAGGGACCCCGGGAACATTAGAATCTATAAACCTTAGCGCGTCATAGTCTACATCAATGTTTTCGTACCTGGCTCCAAAAAGTATTAAGAGATCGGGGCTCAAGTTTAACTTACTCATGAGATAAGCGGCATTGGTAGTTTCCGTTGCATCGTAGAAAAAGTTCGCGTTTTCGAATATCTCATCGTCAGTGTTTCTTGTAAACTGATTCGTATTCTGATCGAAGAAACGCTTCACAGCGTCAGTATTAAATCCAGGTCCAAAATCAACCGCACCGGTGAGGAAGTCCTGAGAAACAACATCGTAGTCGGCAAACCTGGGAAACAAATCTTGGCGGCCTTCTTCGAACTCGTAGACAAACCACTCGGCATTTCTCGTGCTATTGGTAGTGCGGTACTTGTATCCTCCTTTCACAAACCCGCTGATCTTACCGAAGCGTACAGGTTTAGTGATATTCAGCTTTGCCACCAGATTTTCTGTTTCATTTACTCGCTCATAGGGGCGGTAGTTACGCCAATCGGTAAAAAGGGTTGCATCATTTAAATCAACCTCGGGGTTCGCTGAGGTCACCTGCGGAAATTCTGTATCTGCATTATCGATTGCCAGGTCTACCCCTTCTCTCTGAAAATCAGCGCGCTTTGCACTTTCATCCCTTTTAGAGGTGGTATAAAATATGCCAGGTTCAATCTGGAATCCCTTTAAGTCAAATGTTCCAAATAATGTATAGTTAAAATTGTCCCTGCCAACTATCCGATCCCTGAAAGTCTTTCTCACAGTTGCTCCAGTGCTGAGTTCAGGAGATTCTCTATTGCCATCATCAATCCTGAAACGAGTCCGGGTTCTGATCTCGTCCTCCTCCAGGTAGCTATACATGAAGTTGAATTGAATTTTGTTCAACTTGCTAAACTTATAGTCTAGATTGATGCCAGCTCCCGCCCGGGTTCTTTGAGTTTGAAGTGCGCGAAGATCATGTCGCCTCAGGTACCATTCATCGACACCTTCGCCAAAATCTCGTGTTGCCCATTGGGATTCCGTTCTGTCCTCTCCATTATCTGTCCGGAAATAACTCCCACTGGTAAATATTCCAAATCGACCTTCTTTCAACTCCGCAGACGGGGCAAACCGACGTCCATAAGAGAAGCGACCAATACCGTTGACCCCTTTGGATAGGTTGTTGTAACCTCCTCCCAGTTCCGCTTTGATTTTGGTTTCCAGATTGGTTGCAATGGGAGGAAGTAGGTTCACTACACCCCCTATCGCATCTCCATCCATATCAGGTGTGATAGACTTAGTCACTTCGATCGATGCTAGCTGATCTACCGGGTAAAGGGTCAAACTCGGACTTCTATCACCTTCAAGACCATTTCCAGGTAGTTGCTCACCATTTACCTGAATCGAAGTGTAGTTAGCCGGAGTACCACGGACCTGAACGGCAGCGCCTTCTCCGTTGTCTCGACTAATGTTTATCCCCGGTACACGCTGCAGTGCCTCACTGACATTGAGATCCGGGAATCTACTGATCAGATCGGCGGAGATGATATTCTTAATGTTGTCAGCTGCCCGCTGTTGGTTGAGGGCCTTGGATTGGCCTTCAAGGTTTCCTGAAACTACCACTTCCTGCAACCCAACGATATCAAGTTGCAACTCGAAATCTAAAGTTGTGGCTACACGGGGCTGGATTATGGTTTCCAACTCCACACTTTGGTAACCAATGTATGAACATTGCAAGGTGGCCTTCCCGGCGGGGAGGTTATCTATCCTAAAATAGCCTTTCAGATCAGTTACACCACCGTTTGTAGACCCTTTGATGACTACCAAGGCACCCGGAAGGGGTGAATTTGAACCTTTTTCTAACACTTGTCCTACGACTGATCCATAGCCTTGCACTTGTAGAGTAACCTCAGTTTCTGGCTCTTGTCGTTGAAGGACGATTTGATTATTCACCAATTGACCGGCAATATCAAACGGTACAAACAACTCTTTCAAAACTGTTTTAAGTGGCTCGTTACGGTATTTTCCAGTGACTTTTTCTTGTCCCGGAATGAAGTTTTGACTGTACACAAAGTCTAACCCTGTTTGCTGCTCTAACAACTGAAGGGCCTCTACTAAGGGGGTGCCATCAAACACAACAGACACCCGCTGCTCCAGTACTTGACTGTGCCCAGAGTTAGCTTTTGTAACCGCTGCGGTGGTTATAATTGAGATATAGACTAGGGTGGTGACTTTCATGAAGTACGCAATCGACTTCCATTGTTTTTTCATAATTTTGGTCGGTTAAAGTGTTTTAGCAGGAAATTCATTTCCTGTGAACCTGCTAATTCATTAAAAACTGTTCAAGTCAGGGGATGTGGCAGCATCCCTTGACTTACTTATCTAATTGGCATTCATACAGCCATGGGCTGTAAGTACTACCGAGCCATCTTCCAGCAACTCATATGAGCCATTGATAGCCCGCGAGATCATTCCCATAATCAGTTCAAGTGATTGTTTTTCTATCGTTATATCAATGGTACATTTCTCTACTTTCTGACGGTTGACCTGAATTTTCGTCAAGTATCTTTTTTCTAGCACGGCGAGTACTATGTCCAGTTTTTCTTGCTTGAATGAAATCTTGTCCATCATCCATGCTCGATGATAGGTGACGCTTACACCGGAGCTTTTTGTTAATTGACCTGACGATGGATTTAAGTGGCCTAATTCTTCCGCCTCTAACGTGATAGGTTCTATCACAAAATCTATATCAGCAAATGCTACACGCCCCTCCGTCACTGCTAGGGATACTTCCTCCCCGGGATAAGAACTCAGGTTAAATTCCGTACCAAGCACTTCTGTAAATGACTCATCCGTGGTAATCCGGAAAGGTCGTTTGACATCCTTTGCTACTTTGAAGTAGGCCTCTCCCATCAGATCAACTCGACGCTCTTCGCTGCCAAACACTTTTCTATAGGCTAATCTTGAGTCGGCATTAAGCCAAACTTCTGTACCATCCTCTAATTTAAAGTGGCTTCTTTGATTCGACTCCGTCCTCTTAACCACAATCTCTGGTCTCTCATCTGACAAAGGAGTAGTGGCATCTCTTAATAACAGTAGTGTAATAACGAGTAAGGAAATACTTGCTGCTACAGCTAAGAGTGCTCTTTTACGGAAAATTCGGTGGTTGCCGCGATTTGCTATCTCCTGCTCAAGAGCTGAAAAAACAGCTTCGGATTCTTGCTTAGACAAGGCCTCAGGCATTTTTGCACTGTTTTCCCATGCCTGCTTCAATTCTTCTTCCGAAAATTTTCTTTTCATGAACCGGATGCCTTGAGTTGTTTAATATGTTGAAACGAGTGACAGCCTGTTCACCACTACTCCCAGAAAAAAAAATTAATAGTGAAGTGCTGACCTCATGTATTTCAAGGCCTTTACCATCTGCACTTCGACGGTGTTCTTGGATATTTTCATATGATCAGCGATCTCTTGGTATGACTTCCCTTCAAATCGGCTGAGTGTAAATATTTCACGTCTTTTCGGTGGCAAAGACCTGATAGCAGCATCAACTCGCTCTTTGGTTTCTCTAAAATCTACAGTTTGTTCTGTAACATTGATACTCTGTCGATTCGCCTGAGTCTCTCGGTAAATCTTTCTGACTTTCTCCTTCCTGGCAATATCTATCACTTTGTTTTTCGAAATCGTGAATAGCAGACTTTCGATATGCTCTATTTCCCTTCTCTGAAGCTCCTCCCAGACTTTAATGAACACCTCCTGCAGGATATCCTTGGCTTGCTCTCTATCATTTGTGAGTGATAGTATAAAACCAAAGACTCGCTGATGGTATTGCTCATATACATCCCGGAATTCTGTCATGACCAAAGTTTAGACGTTTCGGATCCTAAATTTAAATTATTAATTATCTTAAAAACAAGACGGATTTTGCTGAAAATCCAATTTTCACTCAAAATGCCACTAGATTCTTAAAAACATCTTAATTCTTGGTTTCACCTACCCACAATCTTCTAACTCTTTCCTCCCAAAGTAATGGTACACATTCGTAGCATACGTCCCACTTATCTAAAGGAATCAAGGAGTCTTAGCAACTCCAGTTAACAAGAAAAATAAACAATGAGACATTTTATCTTAGCTTCTTTCATCATCCTAACCTCCTACGCACAAGCACAGAGTAGATATGAGGATTACCAACTTCGACTAGAACCCGTATGGGCAAGAGTGGCCGATGCACTTGGAGAAGCTGGGTCCGTGGAGTCCGCTGAATTTTCTCCTAACGGGAAGTTTATTGTAAGCGGAACCAAGTATGACAACTCCGTGGTCATGTGGAGAACCTCTGACGGAGCTGAATTGTGGAGACAATATGCGGCACAAGAGGTAGAAAGAGTAGGATGGTCATCTGGCGGTAAGTACGTGGCGGCTTGTAGCGAGGATTTCCTGGTCACCGTTTATGACTCACAAAGTGGCGAGATATTGAAAGAATTAAAACACTCGCAAGGCATTGACGGGTTGACATGGTCCAATACAGGTTCTTTGCTAGTAAGTGGAGAAGAGATGACTAAAAAGAAAGACGGATCGACAATTGGCTGGATTCGAATATTTGATATGCCCTCCGGTAAGGAGATCAAGAAAATTGATTTCGGTTCCACTATTAATGAATTGTTTTTTTCTTTCGATGACAAACACTTACTTGCCACTGGTCATGATGCGGTAAAAGTCTATAACACTAGTGATTGGTCTTTAGCGCAAACGCTAACACCGGACTATAAAGTCAAATTTATCTCAGGTACTTTTTCACCAGATGCAAAGTACGTTTTTGCGGCAGGTAACTCGGATCAAAACAAGGGCAATCTTTTTTTGTGGGAATGGGAGTCTGGGAAACTAATACGGAACTTTAACCACACCGGCAAAAAGGTAGAGTCAGTCACATGGCATCCTAGTGGCGACTACGTAGCATATGCCGGGCATGATCCCCACATCTACGTTTACCGCGTAAAACAGATCAAGAAGCTTAGTAATGATCGAATCCCAGTTGCGCACAAGATCTGGGCTGGTGACCACGCAGAGTATCTGGATTTCAACGCTGATGGGAGCTTCTTGGTAAGTGCGCATCAAAACGGATTGATCAAGCTGTGGGCGTGGATGGGCGAAGATTCCAATCTCAATACCAAACGACACAAAGCAGTAAAGCAGGTTCAACAAAATGCTACTGCCAACCCGTAAAGAGCTGCATGATGAACAGAAAGTCGTTTATTAGATATTCTATGCTTGGAACTGCAGGCTTAGCTGCTCCAATTTCCCACTTGAAGGGAAATCAAAAGGTTGAGGCTGCTCCGGATGACATCAAGATTACCGATGTCAAAGGATATCACTTTAAAAAAGCACACTTTGTCAAGATCGAAACTGACGCTGGCATCTCGGGATGGGGAGAGAGCGATGGTGCCAATAAGAAGTTTAGCAATCTGTACATACAAAAACAGCTGAAAAAATATGTAGTGGGCAGAGACCCCTTTGATAGTGAAGGCATCTGGCATGAAGCATACCTAAAAGGAATGGAAGCCGGTATCGCTGGCATTCATCCTGGAGCGTTGGCTGGAATCGATAATGCGCTTTGGGACTTGAAAGGAAAAATCCTGAACAAACCTGTACATAAGCTTTTAGGTGGCAATGGGCTCGACAAAATCCAAGTCTATGGCTCCTACGGTAGAAATCAGAAAGGAAGATATGAGACGCCAGCAGAGATGGCAAAACGAGCTGCTGGCTATGTGGAGAAAGGGTACAAAGCGGTAAAAGCCCGCATGCAGATCCGACAAGAAAATGTAAATCCTTACCCTGATGACATATTTGAATGTGTTCGAGAAATCAGAAAAGCAATAGGCGACAATATTAGGCTGATGGTGGATTTCAATAATGGCTATACTCCGGCAGAGGCCACCGTCATGGGTAAAAAGCTGTATGAGCACTTCAATATTGCTGCCCTTGAAGAGCCTGTCTTTCAGCAAGATTACACAGGACTCAGGCAAGTCGTGGACGCGCTGGACATCCCGGTGATGGCGGGAGAACATGAATATAACAAGTGGATGATGAAAGACCTCATCACCATTGCCAATGTAGATATTATCAATGCCGATGTAATCAAATGCGGAGGCATCACCGATTGCAGAAAAACTGCCGCGATAGCACATGCTTTTGGCAAACAGATCATGGTGCACAATGCTAAACCTACCTTAGCTACAGCTGCCAGCATTCAGCTTCTCGCCTCCATTCCTAACGGGGCTAGATTTCAAGAATATGCTGGTGATAGAATAGATCAAGGGTACGGGTCGTTGTATGATTTGTTTGACAATTATTTTGACTTCAAGGATGGCTATCTAGAAGTTCCGAAACTACCAGGTTTAGGACTAATAGTAAACGAGAAAGCCATGGATAAGCTAGGGGAGACCGGGTACTGATTTGAATAATCCAATGAGGCTCTTGCTGACAGCTGGACTCATGATGAGTTCCATTTTGAAAAGCCCTGCTCAAGAACAACCTCTTTTGCTCGACAAGCTTGAAGCTGCTTTGGCTGCAGCTGCCATCGGGGATGGGATGGGTGCGCCGGTAGAAAGCTGGACTCCAGATCGTGTCAGAGACAGCTTTCCTGATTGGGATTTTGCGCAATTTCTACCCTCGACCAAACCTAAGGATATCCAAAGTGGCAAGGGCAAAGGACATGGCCGCTTTACCGATGACTTTTTAGAGATAGAAGCCATAATAAGGGTCTATAACGTACATCAAGATCACCTAGATGCATATGATTACGCTGACTTATTCATTCAAGAAATGACCTCAACAAAAGTCTATGTGCCTGAAAGGAAAGAGGAACGATTCCCGATAGACCGTCCGGCATTTTGGCCAGAGAAATATGTATATCATCGAATAGCAATCAATCATGTGGAACCGAGATCAGCTGGTCATGGCAACTGGCTGAATAATGGTTTCTCCAGCATTACACTACCTAGTGGAGCCGTAAATGCCGGCGACCCATGGAGGGCATATGACGAGGTGTCTACCTATGGAGTAGCCCATACTGAATCATTCGCGCTTGAGGCCGGTGCAGTTAACGCTGCGGCTTATGCTGAAGCCTTCTCCCAAGAAGGCACGCTCAACAGTGTCTTGCACATCGCAAAAACAGTGGCAAAAGACGGAACCAAATTGGCCTTGCATGAAGCGCTGGAGGTAACATCCCCAGAAGATGATCCGTCCGCCTGGGCAAGAAAAGTCCGAAAAGTGTATCTTCAATATGCTCAGTTACCTCCTAAATTGCTAACTCAAGAGAATCCAGAGGTGCCTCATAGAGACAAATCTGGCAGTAATGTTGGTCGACCTTCTAGAGTTGCCAGTATTGAAAATCTTCCAGTGGCATTCGCCGCCTTAAAATATGGACAAGGTGATTATTTAAAAACTCTAAGGGCCATCATATATTATGGAAGAGATTGTGAATCTATAGCACTGGTAGCCACCAGCATACTTGGAGCATTGTATGGCACTGGGATCATTCCAGAATCGTTAATGAAGGCCTCCGAAAAAGAAAATAAACGGGATTACGGTCAGATGGCTAAAGATTTTCTGGAAACTATCAAAACCATTCATGCTAAAGACGAGAATAGACTGAACAGGCGTACCAGACTATTAATGCACTCCCCCACTCGAAATGAATAGGAAAACCTTTATCAAAAACAGCGCTTTCGGAGCCTTAGGTCTAGGGATATCTTCTAAGGCCACAAACCTAAATCGTCCTAGCCCTACTGCGAATCCTACCGGGGTCACTATCACCCGAGTGACCCCCTATGTTCTGAAAAGAGCCATATTCGTAAAAATCGAATCAAGTGAAGGTGTCAGTGGCTGGGGTGAATGTGACTCGGATTACCCCGCACTTATTAGCCAGGTCATCAGTAGGATTTGTATCCCTGAATTGATTGGAAAGGATCCCTTTCAATCCGAAGCATTGTGGAACCAAATGTACTTTAAAGGGTACGATGCTGGTAATGTCGGCTTATTACCTGGTGCCATCGCCGGAATCGACAATGCGCTCTGGGACCTGAAAGGAAAACTAGTAAAGCAACCAGTACACCGCCTCCTTGGCGGTGCAAATACAGAAAAAATCAAAGTGTATGGCAGTTTTGGTAGAAACAAGGGAGGTAGAAATCAAACCCCAGAAGAATTGGCCAAGGTCGCCCTGGGATTTGTAGAACGAGGATACACCACTATTAAAGTACGAATGCAAATTCGTCAACTGAATGTTGATCCCGATCCTGATCCCACCTTTGAGGTAGTTAAGGCAGTTCGTAAGGCCATTGGCGATCAGGTTGGGTTGTATGTGGACTTTAATAATGGCTATACGCCAGCCAAAGCCATAGGAATAACAAAAAAACTCATCGAACACTTCAACATTGCAGCCATCGAAGAACCAGTATCTCAACAAAACTACCGGGACCTCAGGCAAGTAGTAGAGGCCGTCGACGTTCCTGTAATGGCAGGAGAGCATGAATACAACAAATGGGTCATGCGGGATCTAATCCTAGAAGCAAACATCGACGTGGTCAATGCAGATGTGATCAAATGCGGTGGAATCACTGAGTGTAAAAAGGTAGCCGCAATCGCTCAAGCATTTGACAAACCCATAATGACTCACAATACCAGGCCTACTCTAGCTACCGGAGCCAATCTACAGTTTGTAGCTTCTATTGGAAATGCATCAAGATTGCAGGAGTACGGTGGTAAACGTGAACGACTCGGGCTTCATACTCTTTTCGAAAACTACTTTGAGTTCAAGGATGGATATCTGCATGTACCTCAAGATCCTGGGTTCGGCCTTGTTCCAATAGAGAAAGCTATCAAAAAAGCAACATTGTAAGTCAAGATGTTTAATCCGATCTGGCCTACTATGCAGCTCTATGTTAATACCATTTAAAACTCGCATTTAATTCTTGTTTGTGCTTTTTGCATCGCAAAGCCAAAAACTACGATAAGCTTTTGAAATAGAGACCGAATAACAAAAGGTAGTGGTGACTTAGCCAATCCACGTCTTTCCTAAAAGTTCCTAATACCAAGATCCACCTTTAGGTTATGGCTAAAATCGTTTACAAAATCATCTGTGTCCTTGTATTAAGTCAAATCTCATATATAATCGGAGCGCAAACTAAGAGGGCTAGCTGGTGGACTGAGCCTCATCGATTTCTACAGTTCAACCTTCAGGTAAAGGATGCTGACCTGATAGATGCTGACGAGGTCATAAGATATGCAAAGGAGGAGCTAAGAGCCGAAGCCATTATGCTCAATGCCGGAGGGATTTATGCATGGTATCCCACTGAAGTGCCCTTCCACCAAAAAAATCCTTACATGGGAGATCGAGATGTTTTTGGGGAATTAGTCGAAGCTGCCAAAAAATATGACATCAAAATCCTAGCTCGAACTGACTGGAGTAAAACAACCGAAAAGACATTTGAAGATCACCCGGAATGGTTTGCACTAAAACCAGATGGCAAGCCACAAATTACCGGCGAGCCTCGGTTTGGAGACTATGATATGTTGTACCTGACTTGTGGTGCAGGGCCATACAGAAATGAAGCTGTCGCAATGCCAGCGCTCAAAGAGATTATCACAAAATACGATGTCGATGCCTTCTTCTTCAGTTTCGCAAAATTCAACACCTCCTACTCTCCATATGCTAAGAAAAAATACAAGAGTTTGTATGGCAAAGATCTTGCTGAAGAGAAAAAAGATATCAACCCGAACTGGCTCAGCGAAGCCTATTATGATACCTGGAAAAATTGGTACAAAGCCATTAAAGAGACTGATCCTCAGATAGCCATCGTAGGACGCACAAGAATGGATCAAAGAGAAACCATCGAGCTGATGAGTGAGTTTTCTGATGTATTGTCAACCCAGCCAAGAGACGCATACTTTCAAGGTTGGGAAGCTCAAGACCCAAGATGGAAGTCTTCTATAGAAACTAACTTCGCTCGATCCGCTCATCAAAACGGCGAAAGGCCATTGATTCTCACCAATACAGCTCCTGGTTTGGCCTGGAGACATACCTCTCTACCTAAGGCGGAGTTTGATTTTTGGATGGCACAGATCATAGCCAATGGTGGCAATTGGCTACCAAGCACCACAGGTTTCCCAGCAGTGATGGAAGATCAGAGAACACTCGAAAATGTCCGAGACTTCAATCTTCAAATAGAAAAAATCCAGCCATACCTCGCAAACAATTTCAAAAATGCACCTGTCGCTATTCTCAATTCAAAGTCAAATTTCAAGAAATCGGAAGACGAGTTAAATGGCTTTTTCGAAGCTATGATCAGCCATCAGATCCAGTTTGACGTAATTTCAGAATACAACCTAATCAGAGGAGACCTGAAAAACTACGACCTATTGATATTGGCTGATCAGCGAATTCTTACGGATCAGGAGATTACTGCCATCAACGATTTTATCGAAAAAGGAGGAAAAACTCTTTCCACCTTTCAAACCGGACTCTACACCGATCGCGAAAAGAAAAGGGACAACTTCTTTTTGAAAGAGTATTTAGAGATTGAGGATCAATTTGACCCACTTCAGGATCAGACTGGCTCATACCTGCGAATTGAAAACCCTGCTCATCCCCTGCTTCAAAAGCTGGGTAATACCTTACTCATTCCCAATGGCAAAGACATCATGATAGTGTCATCCAGCCGAGAGCCTCTTGTCACATTGGTTCCACCCTTCGCTCCGGATGGTTGGTTTGGCAACCCTCCTGAGAGAGCCCGTTTCAGGAAAGAATCTACCGAAGTGTCCATTTTGCATTCCATTAGAGATCACATCTACTTTGCCAATCAGATTGGCCAACTTACCTGGGATTATCGCCTGCCAGACCACAAGCAGCTCATTGCCAATGCCATTAACTCACTAGTGCCCGAAGCCTCTCCACTTCATACGATCAACTACCCGGATATTATGGTCACTCCATTCAAGAAAGACAGAGGTCACCTACTCTTTTTTGTCAACAATGTAGGTGAGCGGCCGTTACGACAAACCAATACCCTCAAAGATGTCGAGGTGGTATTTGATTTGAATAAAAAACCAGGAAAGGTAGAGAGTCTAATCAATGAGCAGGATATTGGTTTCACCTACCAGGATAACAAACTGTCTTTTACCCTGTCAATTTTACACACATGGGAAGCCGTCTATATCGAATAGTATCAGGTAAGTTTCTTGTCCTTTGCCTAATAGTATTGGGCTTGGGAGGATGTCAACAAAAACCATCCAAGCGTCCTTTTAATGTATTGTTCGTTGTCGTAGACGATCTCCGACCTGAGCTAGGATGCTATGGCGCCAGTCACATCTCTTCACCTAATATCGACGAGCTTGCCTCTCGTAGTTTGATTTTCGACCGTGCCTACTGTCAGGCGCCGATTTGTTCTCCATCGCGGATGAGCTTCCTTTCAGGACTCCGTCCTCACGAAACAGGAATCAATGATAACAATACGCCAATTCGAGAAAAACTCCCTGATGTCATCACACTTCCACAGCATTTCAAAAATCAAGGTTATCAAACTGAGTCTTACGGCAAGATATTCCACCAACGGATTGGTGATACTGTGTCCTGGGACTATTTCCAGGACGGACCTAGGCACAG
>JAHCMJ010000361.1 GCA_019192485.1 Cyclobacteriaceae bacterium HetDA_MAG_MS6
TTCGAATATTCTTGAGCGACATCCTTATCCTGGGCCAGGACTGGGCATTCGCATTTTGGGTGATATCACATCTGAAAAGGTCAATATTCTGCAAGAAGTAGATGCGATCTTTATTGAGGGACTAAAGGAAAGAGGATTATACAATAGCGTCTGGCAGGCAGGAGCGATGTTGCTACCTGTACAATCTGTCGGTGTTATGGGAGATGAACGGACTTATGAGAATGTAGTTGCCCTCAGGGCTGTTTCCAGTCTGGATGGAATGACAGCGGACTGGGTACACTTACCTTATGAGTTTTTAGGCGAAGTATCCAACAAGATCATCAATCAGGTGAAAGGTGTCAATCGAGTGGTTTACGATATCAGTTCTAAGCCACCGGCTACTATCGAATGGGAATAGTATGTTATTTTAGGCTATAAAACCAGCTCTTGCATTGAAACTCTCTTTAATATTTGCTATTCTGATCTCATGTTTGACAGTATTTGGCCAAGGGGATCAGTCAGAATACCTGGAAGCTAAGCGACTGTTTCGTGAAGGCCAATACCGCGAAGCCAGGTCTGCGTTTTCCAGTTTGAGTGATTCACCTCTCTTCGGACCTTATGCCTCTTTTTATTTAGGACTTTCTGCATATCGGTCTGGCAGTCTGTCTGAGGCACAGGACATGTGGAGACAAATACTCATCAAGCACCCTAGTTGGGATCAAAATACCGAAGTGCTCTACTGGTTGGCTTACTCGTCTTTTGAAAGTGGCAGCTTCCGTCAAGGAATAAGGTTTTCGGAAGAGCTGGCGACGACAGCAAAGTCCAATGACCTATCGGACCCGTTGATCGAGCAGTTTATTTTACCTCTGGAAACAGCGAGAATAGATAGACTGCAGAGCGATTTTCCTCAAAATGACAAATTGGCTTCCTTATTGGCTGAGCGCCTTCTTGCTGATAGGACGGACAGCGAGGCTGCCTCCAGACTGAATGATTTGGTGAGGCAGTATGAGTTTGATCTAGAATCATTGGCATCCAGCACTCTACCAACGATCAAGAAAGAGGAGTACAAAGTAGGTGTGGTATTGCCATTTATGTTTGAATCTTTGGCAAACCCTATTCCGGTTGTGAAAAACACGCTAGTCATGGAGCTCTTTCAGGGTATGCAGCTTGCAGCTCAGGAATTGATGAGCAGAGGTATCAATATCAAACTACTGCCATATGATACTAAGCGTTCCGAAGATGTATCCAGACAATTGACTTCCTTAAAAGAGTTCCAGCGACTGGACTTGATTGTTGGGCCTCTCTTTCCAGGTCCAAGTAAAGTCATATCGGCATTTTCGAAGGAGCGCCAAATCAACATGATCAATCCTATTTCTTCGAATGAGGAGATATTAGGAGATAACAAGTTTTCATTCTTATTCAAGCCTAGCTACATCACTTCTGCGTTGGCACTTGCTGAGCATGCGAAAAAGACTATTAAGGACAGCGTATCACTTGTTTACTATAGTCCCAATAGCCGAGACTCATTGACGGCAGCGCTCTATAAGGAGAAAATAGAGAAAGCCGGTTTCACGATAGTCGATTTTAGATCACTGGACAATTTGCAAGTCAAGCAGCTGGCGGATTCATTGGTCATGCAACATGAGGAGTACTTTCATAAGCGTGACGCCGATTCATTGCTACTATTGCCTGGCCGGCATATTAAAACAAGGAGATATACTAGTTTGGATAAAAAGTATAACAGTAAGGTATGGGAGTCACTGCAAGATACCATTCCAGAAAATGACCTTGAAATGATACCATTTGCCGTGGAGGATGAAGATCAGGATACGGTGGTTTATTATGAGATGACCTTTGATATACCAAAAGATAGTATTGGACACATCATGATGTCTACACGATCCAATGGTATGGTCAATGCCATTACAAGCGCGGTCGAGGCAAGAAATGATTCTACGCAAATTCTTGGGTATGGAGATTGGTTAAAGTTCAAGATTTTTTCATACGACCAATGGGAAAGACTAAACCTCAAGTGGGTATATCCAGAGTTTATACCCAACAAAGAGGATCGCTATCAACAGGTATATGATAGCTTGATGAATACTTATCATAGATTTCCGTCAGAATACCAGTTCCTTGGTTACGAAATCACCACTTATGTAGGGGAAATGCTGGATAGGTATGGGAAGTATTTTCAGAACGGTTTTTTTCAGGAGGGACATTGGTCTGGTGGCCTCATGTCTGGAGCCAGATATATGACCAGGAATGACAATCAAGTGGTTCCCATTGTAAAGTTTGAGAATACCTTACTGAAGGCCGTGCGTACAAATGAGTCCTCGACAGATGAATAGAAAAATAAGCCTCGATCTTTTCGAAAGAGCCAAAGGTTATATCCCCGGAGGGGTAAACTCCCCAGTTAGAGCTTTTAAGGCTGTTGGTGGCAATCCACTTTTCATCAAGACAGCAAAAGGAGCTTACCTATACGATGAAGATGGTAACGGCTACATCGACATGATCAACTCCTGGGGTCCGATGATCCTGGGGCATGCATTTGAAGCTGTAGAAGAAGCAGTGATAAAGGCAGTAAAAGATTCTCCCTCTTTTGGAGCTCCAGGTCGTCGTGAGGTGGAGATAGCCGAGCTGATAGTAGATATGGTACCCTCTATTGAAAAGGTTCGTATGGTCAACTCTGGTACAGAAGCTACGATGTCCGCTATTAGGGTAGCACGAGGTTTCACAGGCAGGCAAAAATTCATCAAGTTTGAAGGTTGCTATCACGGGCATGGTGACGCCTTTCTCATTGCCGCCGGCAGTGGAGCAGTCACCATGGGAACTCCAGATAGCCCTGGTGTCACACCAGGTACGGCTCAGGATACTTTATTAGCACCTTTTAACAACCTGGAATTTGTACGTCAATTGTTGGAAGAAAATAGGGACCAGGTCGCTGCTATTATCATCGAGCCGGTAGGAGGCAACATGGGTTGTGTACCTCCTGAGTCCGGGTTTCTTGAAGGCTTACGCTCTCTTTGTGATGAACATGGTGTAGTATTGATTTTTGATGAAGTAATGACTGGGTTTCGTCTAGCGAGAGGAGGTGCCCAGGAACGACTAGGGGTGACTCCAGACCTGACTACTCTTGGTAAGATCATCGGGGGAGGATTTCCTGTTGGTGCCTATGGAGGAAAAAAGGAAATCATGGATTTTGTGTCTCCGGCAGGTCCTGTTTATCAGGCTGGTACGCTTTCAGGCAACCCAGTAGCCATGGCTGCCGGACTTGAGATGCTGAGGCACTTGGATGATAATCCAGGGGTCTACTCGCAAATTGAGAAAACTACTACCAAGATTGTAGATGGGATCAAGCAAAGCTTAAACAAACATGGACTGAAATATACCATCAACCATATAGGCAGTATGTACAGCTTATTCTTTTCAGATCAAAAAGTGACTGACTTTGAGACGGCTAAAACTTGTGACACCGCAAAGTTTGGCAAATACTTCAACAGCATGCTGGAGCAGGGTGTGTACCTGGCACCTTCGCAGTTTGAATCTTTGTTTATCTCAACTGCTATACTACAGCAAGAGATTGATCAGATTGTTGAGGCTAATGACGTGGCTTTAGGAGGTCTTGTTTAAGAAGTCAATTCAATGCTAATCAAGAATTGGAGTACTTGAATTTAGAATGGTCTCAGAGTCCTGAATTTATCCATCCCAAGGTGTTCTTCCTCGGGGAAAGTCCATAATTCACTTGGGAAACAGCATCATGTGATGGAGAAAGTCCATCCCCAGGTGTACTGTATCGTCCTGAAATAAGGTGACGGAGTCCTAACGTAAGTTGACAGGTTTTACACAATTCTCAGCTCCTCATTGCATTCAGGAGGGAGAGGGAAAGTGTAGGCGGATGAGCGATTGAGGCAGTGTTGCAGGTCGGGACGGTGGGTAGGCCGTGGGTTTTTACACTTCCCAAAGTTTTTGGCTCCTTTTTACGGAAAAGTAACAGCCCTTCCGGCTTTAGGAAGTGCCTAGAGGAATCCTATCTTGTTTATCTAAGTCCATTTTTGCTTGATCTTGGTAGAAGCAATTAGGTAAACATCTCCCAATGAGTGTAATCATCTTAACTCTTAAAGAGACTTCTCCTTCCTGCGGTTGTCGAAGTGACGTTTGATAATGACCGCGCCAAAAAAGCTCATTTCTATACTGGTACGTCACGTCGAACCGGAGCGCAGAGTA
>JAHCMJ010000362.1 GCA_019192485.1 Cyclobacteriaceae bacterium HetDA_MAG_MS6
ATCAGTAGTACTGCCGGAGTAAAAAACTACTTTGGTTATGGTCAAGGTGGCTATGCATCGACCAAAGCAGCACTGAATACGCTGACTCAGCATCTAGCTTATGAATGGTCTTCCCACGGAATAAAGGTAAATGCAGTAGCTCCAACCAGCTTTCCGTCAATAGTAAGTACTGGAAGAGTGGTGCAAGAGATTATCGAAATATTAGGAAGCACCGAGACCGGAAAAATCTCCATAATAGATCAACATATCTAACTCTAATGCTAAAAAGAACCTGATGCGCACAACCAACCTGCCGAAAGAAGTTCGGAATTTTCCTAGTAAGTTAGAAAACTACCCCGTCCCTCATTTTTACATCAAGGACTTTTTCACAGAAGAATTTCACGATCAACTTTGTCAAGTCTTCAATCAAACTTTGAGCAAAGGATTGAATGAGCAATTGGCTAAGGATAAATTCTCTCGATTTGGTGGATATGACGCCTACTGCTTCCTCCTTCCCCCAGACTCTGTTTATCCATTAAATTTTTTCTATTCTATAGAGTGGCACAGTCTTTTCGAGGATCTCTTCGACCTGCCCATCACTAACGATGTGGTAGCAGAATTTCATCACCATCAAGTTAAGAGCAATCGCGGTTTTGTGCATAATGACTACAACATATGCTGCTTTACAGAAGCGCCATTAGAGAATGGTATAAACCCGTGGTACTATCATTGCAACTTTGACCCTCGTTACAATGACATGAGTAGTGGCCAGATCAAAGAACGCATGAGGTCTATTGCTATACTCTACTATCTAAATAATGAAGAATGGTTACCAGAAGATGGTGGAGAGACCGGGCTGTTTATCAATGCAACAGATGAAAGACCCATTAAAACTTTTCCACCCATATCCAATAGTCTGTTTGCTTTTGAGATCACTCCTGAATCATATCATGCTTTTTTGAGCAATGTTAGATTAGAACGTAACTCAGTAATCATGTGGTTTCATACCGATAAAGAAATCAAAATAAGGAGACACCATAACACGCCACCCGTACCCTATCAATAGCCCTTGAGTGATTTACAAGAATCATAAAGTTATCTTCAATCCGTCTGAGGGGTGCGCATCAAGTGTCTTAAAAAAGAAAGTCTGGAAGAGCCTTCCTTCTTCTATGGAATCAGCAAATCCTGTTCCCCCACAATGAGGAATATGACCCCTATGCAGTATTAAGCGATTGTAGATGTTTGAGAATTGGTCTATTTTTTCCCATCTTTCGGCATCAGACATCCACTCTGTATCATGTCCAAAACGATTTTTCCAAGTGGTAAGTCCTGATGTTTTTGGCGCATTAGGTGTCAGATAAACAATGCCTACCCAGCCATTGTGTCCCACCTCATTCCAGGTATCGGTAATGTGATTATGTATGCCTTGCCCCTCATCTAGTCTGATGTGCTTCAAGTGGAAACAACAATTCCACCTACATCCCCTGGCCATTTTTGTATAGTCAGGCAAAAGCATTTGGTTTTCATCGTTTGGAAACGATAGGTTCCAATATGATTGATCTATTTTTTCCCCGGTTGCTTGCTCGAGTTTCTCAATAAGTGCTGAACTGGATTTGAACGGACACTCATGAGCAGGTTTGAAATAAGAAGATCGCCATTGGATCAAAGCTCCCTGAGCAATCTCGGCATGAGATTGATATGGGTAATAGAATTTTTCTTGTAAGGCGTAAGCCCGGACAGTATCCGGGCTTTCGTAAAATTGATCTATTACAATTATTTCAGTTTGCATCAAAGATCAGCGGTAAATCAAATAATATCTCTATTTCGAAAAAACCAGTTGCAGTTTGTTGATCCAATAATTGGATCGAGCGCCGCTAACAAAGTCAATCTGTATAGTATTAGCGCCATCTTTGATCAGGTCAGTGACGTTAAACTTGTCATAAACCCACCCTGCTGATGGTGGAGAATACTTCGACTTGAATGTTGTGCCATTAATAATAATATTGACTGGGGAATAACCTGACCTTGGCCCTAATGAAGAGGTCAAATGAGTCATATTCAATTGGATCTTGGAGAATAGTTTTTTGCTACCACTTTTGATCGTTTGATTAAATGTGACCTTTATAAAACTCCGTCCTGGACTATGCATGATCCAGCTATTGCCGTAATAACTGTTGTACATACTGCCAGGTCCAGTACTCACCTGACAATTGGTAGTGGCGATAGTTTTCTTGGAAAAATTGGCAATAACAGACGGAGGATATAGCGTATTGACAGCTGCTGTCACCGCTGCACCATCAAATCCAGCACTACTCAGTGCCGTTTGCATTTCATCTTTGGTGAGATCAGGAAATACAGTATCGTCCAGCAATAACTCACCTACTTGAGTGGCAGTCAGGTTGGAGTAGCCACTTTTTAATCCCTCGGCCACATCGTCTGCGTTACCGTAAAAATCCTTGAGCAATTGTGCCATTTCCAGCGGAGTAACGGTGTCACCATAGGTTTCTTCTACGGCTGCACTTAACAACGCAGGTCCGTAATCAGCAAATGCAAGCGACCGACGATCAACTCCATCAATAAGTGCATCAACCTTTGATGATATGCCAGAAATTGTGGTGGAGGTTTTTAAACTCGACAATGCTTCTTGAGCACTTGAGCCGGATTGTTTCTCTTTTTTGAGAAAATCTACCAGCATCTCTTTTGCGTCTGTTAGTAATTCAGTTGCCATTTAATTTGTTGGTTATTGGTTAAAATGATTTGTTAATATTCAGTTTATGAAGGATAAGCTCGTTTAATAATGACCACAAACTGTGGAGGAGTAAGTTCAGGGAAAGTTGCCTTCAGACCAGCTGTAGTCTCCTGGCTGGTATAGCCGCCTCCAGCCATTGCTGTCGCTAGTTCCTGAGCCGTAATATTGGGGAAGTTCTTTTTCAAACCTGCCGCCAATGTAGCCCCGTCTGTACCATCTGCTTTGGCCTGGCTTGCGTACTGCTGAGGCGTCTCCTCTCCGTATGCTGCTTTTACTGCCGCAACAAAACTTGCAGGTGATAAACCTGGAAATGCCGCTTTCAATCCACTTGTTGTCTCCTCTTTGGTATATCCGGCCGATGCCATTGCCACGGCCATGTTGGTGGCAGTGATATCGGGGAAGTTATCCTTGAGTTCGGATGCCGTCTGTGCTCCGGTCTTGCCTGCGGCCTTGGCTTGGACGGCATATTGTTCGGGAGTCTCTTCGCCAAAGACTTCCTTGATAATCGCCACAAACTGTTGAGGTGTCAATTCAGAGAAAGACGCCTTTAGTGCTGCCGTTGTTTGCTTGGAATTGTAGCCTGCAAAACTCAGGGCTTTTGCAAAATCTAGTGCGGTGACATCAGGGAATGCGGCTTTGAGAATAGGTCCGGTTTGTACCGAAGTCTTTCCTGCATCTTTCAATTGCTTGGCCAAGTTGTTCAATGACAATGGACCAATTGTCACCGGACTAGATGCGCTCCACAAACTTGGAAGCGAACCTGCCTGTGTCAAAGCCTGGACAGTGAACTCGTAATCTCCAGCAGGCCAACCTGAGACGGAAGTACTTGCCGATGTGCTAGTACTTGAGCTTTCGCCTGTTTTATTAGCATTGCTTATTCTCAATTGATAAGAGGAGGCTCCTTCTACCGAACTCCAGTTGGATGACACTACATTATTTGCGAAAGTCACTTGAGATATTGTCGGAGCGGAAAGCCTGTCAAGAGTACCTGTCGATTCAGTAAAACCACTGTTGATCTTTCCAGCCGGTGCGACCGTTTGTACTTGCGCTTTGAAAGTCGTGCCTGTGCCTGTTAAGCTACTCACATCTATCGATCCGGTCGTAGCATCTTTAGCGGCCGAGCCGGAAGCCACTACAGAGTTATCTGCAGCATCGATGATCTGAAGGTTGTAACCATTGTTATCAGTTACTGCGGCCCAGCCTACATTCAATTTTGAGGTGGCACTGTCGTAAGTCAACGTCACGCCTGTTGGTCCAGCAATTCGGGTAACTGTATCTGTCGATTCTGCAAATCCACTATTCAACTCACCTTCTGGTGCAACCGTTTGTACTTGCGCCTTGAAAGTCGTGCCTGTGCCTGTTAAACTACTCACATCTATCGATCCCGTCGTAGCATCTTTAGCGGCCGAGCCGGAAGCCACTACAGAGTTATCTGCAGCAT
>JAHCMJ010000363.1 GCA_019192485.1 Cyclobacteriaceae bacterium HetDA_MAG_MS6
TGATTGCCAAGCTAGATGATGAGGACCTCGACCTAGTTGCTGGGATCAGATCCAGACGCAGGGATGGGGTGCTATTGAGGAAAATTCCCAGCAAAATAGCCAATGCGCTTATTCGCCGATTGACGGGCATACATTTACATGACTATGGTTGCACGTTGAAAGTGATGAAAGCTGAAATCGCCAGGGGATTGGGTCTATATGGAGAGCTGCATAGGTTTATTCCGGTTTTAGCAGGTTTGCAAGGGGCTCGACTAGGTGAAATGCCAGTTCGTCATCATCCTAGAAAGTTTGGAAAATCTAAATATGGACTGGGAAGGACTTTCAGCGTATTGAGTGACTTACTACTCATGATCTTCTTTCAAAAGTATCTACAGAAACCGATGCATCTTTTTGGTACTGTGGGCTTAATTACTTTTCTGATCGGTGCGATGATCAATTTGTACTTATTGGTAGAGAAGTTTATGGGTCATGATATTTGGGGTCGACCATTACTCATTCTTGGTATTACATTGGTGCTCGGGGGTATACAATTAGTCACAATTGGTATAGTGGCGGAGCTGATTGTTAGAACCTATTTTGAGTCTCAAGACAAAAAAACATATCGCATAAAAGAAGAATTCGTTGGTAGCACAGATCTGGAAAAAATATCTTGAGGCATTTCTGAAATTCGTCATCTCTGGTCTGGCGCTATATGTTGTTTTCAGGTCTATTGATCCGAAAATGACCTTAGAAGTAATGCTGATAGCTGACAGTTCCATGCTGTTGCTGGCTACACTTTTCTTCATTGGCTCAAAATGGGTGAGTGCCATTCGGCTCAACTATTTTTTCTATGATATTGGGCTGAAACTCTCCAATCGTTACAATCTTAAACTGTATTGGGTAGGTATGTTTTACAACCTGTTTTTACCAGGTGGAATTGGCGGGGATGGCTATAAAATATTTCTACTCCGCAAAAAATATGAGACATCCTTAAGGCAGCTGACTACTTCGGTGCTACTGGACCGAATCAACGGACTAATGGCTCTGTGTTTCCTGACTGGTCTGGGTGTGTTGATGTTACCCTTTAATACTTTAACCCACTGGGTCACATATCTACTGGTACCCGGGATATTGCTTGTTTATCCATTGTATTACTTGGCCTTGCGCAAGCTTTTCAGGCTATATCTATCCTCTATTCATCGCACCAGCATTTTATCCCTCGGAGTGCAAGTACTGCAACTCTTAAGTGCCTTGTGCATATTATGGTCGATCGGAGTAAATGACAAGTATCTCGAATACTTAGTGTTGTTTCTCCTGTCCTCGGTAGTTGCCGTATTCCCGTTTACCATAGGTGGAGTAGGTGCCCGGGAACTGACGTTTGTCCTTGGTTACACTTATTTAGGGATTGATGAGCATATCGCTGTGGCGTTTAGTCTTTTGTTTTTTACTATAACAGCTTTTGTGTCCCTGGCAGGAGGGGTCATATCCATGCGCAAAAAGTCCGTCTAGTATTTTTGTGTTGCACCTACTCTAAACGTTTCTGCCAGCCATCGTAAAAATCATCGTGGGCACCATCCTGATCCCAGTCCAGTAGCGTACGAAAACGGGCTTGTTCACCCTCTA
The DNA here is from genome assembly GCA_019192485.1 of Cyclobacteriaceae bacterium HetDA_MAG_MS6. GTDB lineage: Bacteria > Bacteroidota > Bacteroidia > Cytophagales > Cyclobacteriaceae > MS6. The sequence goes on from JAHCMJ010000363.1 coordinate 1,603, forward strand.
AATCTACCCGATAGCCGGATGTATAGTTATTGGAAGTAAGAAAGAGTGAATCATTTCGGATTTCCCAGGTTCCTTTTTCCTCTCCAAGCGTTTTGTTTTCCAGATTTTGATAAGTTGAGAGAAACGTGCCATCTTCATAGTACATGGTTGTTATGGGCTTAATCTTCAAAGCTTCCTCCCATTCCTGTTCATTTCGGATAGTGAGAGTTGAAGAAGAATCACTCGCTCGATGAGTAGGCATTTCCACGATCAAAGAAGTATTGGACCACTTGCCTATAATCGATTTGGGTTGTAGTCTTTTCGTACCTGAAGTACATGAAATTACAATAGGAAGGATGAATATGGCTAGATATTTCATAAAAGAATTTTACTTCAATAAATAGAAAGAAATGGATTAATAATCAAAAGCGACACTACAGGAAGCGTTTTGTAGATGGTTTTATGATGAACGGGCAATTTTAACAATTTGACGGATATGTATCAGTAAAAAAAGGCAGCTGCCGATAATCAATGGCCAAGCTTCAAGGGCAATGCCATACATGAAATAGAAAGCTACCGATGAAGCATGTAGAATACGCAGGGGCAGCATCTTTTTCATGGACATGGCGGTTAGACCGAGCAGTAGTGCGATGTAACCTAGTAACTCTATCATGACAAATTCAGCACCATACGAATGTTGCAGCGTTCATAAGGTGTATCAGGATTGAGTGGAGCCGCCTTAAACCCTGCAGAGATATAAAGATTGATAGCCGGAGTGAGTTTGGTGTTGGACTCTAGTACTAGTCTTTTTTTGTCGACGGATTTGCTGTAGTTTATGGCAGCTTCCATCAGCTTTTTTCCGATCTTGAGCCCTTTGTAGCTTGGAGATACTGCCATTTTAGCTAATTCGAAGGTGCTTTCATCTTCAATAATCAAAGCCACGGTACCCACAATTTGTTCGTCTACCTTTGCAAAAAGTATCCAACCTCCGGGTTTGATAATGTAGGTATAAGGGGCATCTAGCATTTCACTATCATGAGGTTCTACACTGAAATATTGATTCAGCCACTCATAGTTTAAGCGGGCAAAATCCTTATCATATTGGCTGTTGTAGCCAATGATCTCCACCTGTAGCTCGGTTTGTGTCATGGTCTAAGCATTTAGTTCTTCAAAAGTTCGGTCCTTAAATCCTTTGCTAAAAAATCGATCTTCCAGCTTTGATATGACTTCCATGGCATTTGTACCTTCCAAAGCCTTTATGATACCTTTTTCACCAGCATTCCACACTCTCTCAAATTCCGGAAGCATCTGGTAAGCCTTCGAGGTTAGTTGCAATACCCTTTTACGATTATCGGAAGAGGATTTTTTTGAGGTGACATAGCCGGCTTTTGTCATCTTATTTACGATGGCGATTACTGAGGGGTGGGCTAGAAGGATGCGATCGGCAATTTCCATGACGGTAAGCTCACCTTCCTGGTTGAGCAACCTGAATATAATGTACCAGTTGGGCTCTATGTCAAAACCTAACTCTTTGTACATCTTTCGCCCATCATGCATCAATGCATCGCTGATGCGCTTGAGTCTCATAGAGAAGCCGAGACAACCTAATTCAGAAGCAAAATCTTTCATGTTACGTAGTTGACTACATAAATATAATTATAAAACGTAGTTAACTACCTATTGGTTGATTTTTCTTTTTAAAAATTATTTGGAAGCCATTTCTTGAATAGATTGCATGCAGACCATTGCTATTTGCAAATGCAGTATCAAGAAAATTGGAATGACTACCAGAAAGCTTTGTACTTGGAAAGGCAGGGAGATTGGGAGAAGGCTCATGACATTATTCAGGACATCCATACCGCCGAAGCCGCCTGGATCCATGCTTACCTACATAGGAAGGAAGGTGATGATGGTAACGCTGGATACTGGTATAGCAGAGCTATAAAAAATCCTTTTCAAGGTTCACTGGATGAGGAGTGGGAGCAGCTTTGGACGTATTTTCTTCAGTAAGCCTGTTCAGGTTTTTCTTCTCTTGACACCCCTCACAGCTTCCTCAGTCCAAGGATCGTCTGGCCAGGCATGTTTGGGATACCGCCTTTTGAGTTCCTTTTTTACTTGAAAATAAGTGCTATCCCAAAAACTGCGTAAGTCCGAAGTGATCTGAACAGGTTTAAAACCAGGGGAGAGAAGATGTATGAGTAAGCTATTTTTACCCTGATTGATCTTGGGAGTGTCAGCCAGGCCAAAAACTTCCTGTAGTCTTACGGCCAAAATCGGGGGAGACCCGTCGGCCTGGTATTGCAACTGGATGGTGGAGCCACTTGGTACTTGGATTTTACTGGGAGCTAAGAATTCCAGTTGCTGTTGCTGTTCATAGGGTAGGTTACTTTGTAAGACTTCAAGGAGATTGATCTTTTTGAGATCATCAGGCTTTTTAACATTGTTTAAGTAAGGACCTAGCCATTCTTTGTTGGTGATGAGTAAAGTTGGTGTGCTTACGTCCGGCCATTTTTCCTGAGGGTTCCATCTTTTAAGGCTCAGCAAACG
>JAHCMJ010000364.1 GCA_019192485.1 Cyclobacteriaceae bacterium HetDA_MAG_MS6
GGGGAATTTTGAAAAAGTGAGTGGTCATTTGCGTTACCCAGGGACGATCGGTGTACGACAGGAAACTTTTCAGATGCTGCTGGAAGACGTCGCCCGAAGCCTAAAGTTGACTGGCTTTGAGAACATTATACTGATAGGGGATAGTGGGGGAAATACCGAAGGAATGTTAGCTGTCCGGGAAAAACTCTCAGCAGAGTGGGGAGGAGAAACAGGCATTTATCATATTCCGGAGTTCTTTGACAACCCCAGATGGAATGAGTGGCTGGTTGAAAAGGGGATTAAGGAAGTCTCCGAAGGTATTCACGATTCCTATCGATACTCTGCCATGATGATGTTGGCAGATCCTGAATATGTCCGTGCAAAGGTGAGGATAGATAACAACCTATTCTCTATTAATGGGATTGACCTAGCACCTATTGAACAAACGCTATCCATGGCAAATGAGTTGGCAGATCATCAGGTGGCGGTTACTGTAGAAGCAATTAACAAACTAATAGAAAATAAGTAGAAATGAGCGTACCTGGTGTAGAAGTAAAGGGACCTATTAATCCCGGATTTGAAAATATCCTTAGCGATGAAGCTTTGACGTTTGTAGCGGAACTTCATCGTACATTTAATGGCCGCCGTACCGAGTTACTTACTGCGAGAGATGCCCGACAGGTCAAAATAGATCAGGGCGAAATGCCCTCATTTCTCTCAGAGACCGAGCATATGAGAACGGGTGAATGGCAGGTAAATCCTATTCCCGCAGACTTGCAAGATCGAAGAACGGAAATCACCGGTCCGGTAGATCGCAAGATGGTGATCAACGCACTAAACTCGGGAGCGAAAGTGTTTATGGCTGATTTTGAAGATGCCAACGCTCCTACCTGGAAAAACAACATTGAGGGGCAGATCAACCTTTATGATGCCATCAGAAGACAGGTTGACTTTACCGCTCCAAATGGTAAAGAATATAAGTTAAAAGACCAGATAGCTGTTTTAAAGGTAAGGCCCAGAGGCTGGCACCTTATTGAGAAACATGTACAAGTTGATGGAGAACCCATTTCGGCCTCTATGTTTGATTTTGGTTTGTATTTCTTTCACAATGCCAAACAACTCTTGGAAAATGGTTCAGGACCCTATTTCTATTTGCCTAAAATGGAAAGCCATCTCGAAGCCAGGCTATGGAATGACATCTTCAAATCCGCTCAAGATCAATTAGGCATTGCTCAGGGAACGATCAAAGTGACAGTCTTGATCGAAACAATACTGGCAGCCTTTGAGATGGAGGAGATCATCTACGAACTCAAAGAGCACATGGGAGGCCTTAATGCAGGAAGATGGGATTATATCTTTAGTGTAGTTAAAAAATTCCGAAATCACCCTGAATATGTGCTTCCGGATCGTGTACAGGTCACTATGACTGTGCCATTTATGCGGGCCTATGCACAGTTATTGGTTAAGACTTGCCATCGACGAGGAGCTCATGCTATTGGTGGTATGTCCGCCTTTATTCCCAGTCGAAGAGATGAGGAGGTCAATCGAATAGCTTTTGAGAAAGTTAAAGCAGATAAAAGCCTTGAAGCCAGCACCGGCTATGACGGTACTTGGGTTGCACATCCGGATCTGGTACCGGTGGCTATGGAAGAGTTCAACAAATTCATTGGCGATGGTCAAAACCAGAAACAGAATATGAGAGATGATCTGGAAGTGGCTGCATCAGAGCTTATTAGTTTTGATATAGCTGATGGCAAGATCACAGAGGAAGGACTTCGGATGAATATCAACGTAGGTATTCTATACATCGAGTCATGGCTAATGGGCGTTGGTGCTGCAGCACTTTACAATCTGATGGAAGATGCAGCCACAGCTGAAATCTCCAGGGCACAGGTGTGGCAGTGGCTTCACAATGATGGCATCAAACTAAATGACGGTCGGGAAGTTGACTCTGCACTTTGTGATCTACTCTTAAATGAAGAACTCGAAAAGATCAAAGGGCTTATAGGTGAAGAGCGATATACCAAAGGACGATTTGAAGAGGCGGCAGAGATATTTGACTACCTGATCAAGACCGAAGACTTCGTAGATTTCCTTACCCTCAGAGCTTACGATCGCATCGACTGATGATTGATTGCTTATCTTCCAAAGAAAATCAATAACCCTATGAGTCTAACACTTCAGGCATTCCTGGCAAGTCTGCCTATTTTGGCAGCTGCCGCGCTAATGGTTGGACTGCGCTGGCCAGCAAAAGTGGCAATGCCCGTAGTCTATGTATTAGCCGTGATCATTGCCTTTTTCGTTTGGGAAATACCCGGAGTACATATCCTGGCTTCTACATTCCAGGGGTTTTTTATCACATTTGACATACTGTACATCATTTTCGGGGCCATTCTGCTACTCAATACTTTGAAATATTCTGGAGCTATTAGAGTAATTAGAGAAGGTTTTTCAGGGATCAGCGATGATCGACGGGTGCAGTTGGTAATCAGTGTTTGGCTTTTCGGTGCTTTTATTGAAGGCGCGGCAGGATTTGGTACACCAGCGGCAATTGCCGCACCACTGCTGGTAGCGCTGGGATTCCCGGCAGCTGCAGCTGTCATGTTGGGTATGATGGTGCAAAGTACGCCTGTCACATTCGGCGCAGCAGGCACCCCTATTTTGGTTGGAGTGAAAGGTGGGTTAGAAAATCCAGAGTTGACTCAGTTGCTAGCAAATAATGGACTGACATTTTCTGATTACTTACAGTTGGTCACCAATCATGTTGTGTTTTTCCATGGAATTGTCGGTACTCTGATGCCATTACTGATGTCTGTTATGATGACCCGGTTTTTCGGAACCAACAAATCGTGGAAAGAAGGCTTGGCTGTTTGGCCTTTTGCCCTTTTTGGTGGTTTGGCTTTTACTGTACCTTACTACCTGACAGGGATATTTCTAGGTCCCGAATTCCCTACGCTACTAGGGTCATTGATTGGTTTAGGCATTGTAACTACCGTAGCCAAAAAAGGGTTTTTCTTACCAAGAGAAACATGGGATTTTCCTTCGGAAAAAGACTGGCCAAAATCTTGGATGGGAACATTGAAGATGAATCTAAGTGAGAGCAATGGCAAGATGGGCCTTGCAAAGGCCTGGGCGCCTTACCTATTAGTAGCTTTGCTACTGGTTTTGAGTCGTCTCAACCAGTTACCTATCAAATCCCTATTGACTAGCATTGCTTTTAATTGGTCCGATATGTTTGGCACCGGGATAGGAGCAAGTACTAAGTTGCTGTATTTGCCAGGCACTATTCTAATGGTGGTAGTGCTGATTACTTATTTTATGCATCAGATGAAAACTGTGGAGCTTAAAGCTGCTTTTAAAGATTCTGCTAAGGTTATTTTAGGAGCGGGGTTTGTTTTGATCTTCACCGTACCCATGGTCAGGGTTTACATCAATTCCGGAGTAAACGATATAGGCTTTTCGAGTATGCCTATTGTCATGGCCGAGTGGGTGGCAGTAACAGTAGGAAGTATCTGGCCACTTTTTGCACCCTCCATTGGAGCACTTGGAGCATTTATAGCAGGGAGCAATACTGTTAGTAATCTAATGTTTGCACTCTTTCAATATGGGGTTGCTGAGAAGCTTTCAATCACCAATTCAGTTGTAGTAGCCTTGCAGGCTGTGGGTGCCGCGGCAGGGAATATGATAGCGATACATAATGTCGTGGCAGCATCGGCCACGGTAGGGCTATTGGGGCAGGAGGGTGCGACCTTGAGAAAGACATTCTTGCCAACTATCTATTATGTTTTAGCTGTCGGTGTTTTAGGATATATCACTATTTACATGCTGGGTTGGACCGATCCCTTTTAGTCAAAAAGATTAACGCTAACCAGATCAGATACAATGCACGTAGGTAATTGAAGTATGAGGAAAGAGGGCAAAGCACAAATATTGATATTGGTATCTTGGCTTTCGGGCTTGATTCAGTTCTGTTTCGTTAATAGGTTCAATAAACCTCTATCTATTCATCCTTTAAGTCAAGTCACTTTAAAAGGAACTTTGCCTAATGCAAGGGCCTTGAAATCTATCTAACCTATGACCAAAAAAATTGGATTTTACCTAGGACCAGCTGCGTTTATAGTCTTACAAATCATTTCCTTTGACG
>JAHCMJ010000365.1 GCA_019192485.1 Cyclobacteriaceae bacterium HetDA_MAG_MS6
ATTTAGTATTCAATTCTGAACTAAAATCACTGTCCTGTTTTTTGGGGTACCATCACTCACCTTCAATGATGGTTACGCTATCAGCGATTACGCGAGTTAGCCTGTTAAAGTCAGAAACGTTAAAGGCATCATAGTATTCAGTTACCAGTTCGCTGGGAGTTGGCTTTTTGTTGGTACAACCAACTAAAAGGGTTGATAGGAAGAATAGAATAAAAACTTTTTTCATGAGTTGTGTAGTAATGCCCTATGATCATATGAAATATAAAGATTTTTATACTCCACAACTTGATTAACCCCTAGAATTCAGCTATCATCCGTAAGCTAGAATTTTCAAACATCTATAAAAGTATCTCATCGCACTAGCCTTTGCAAACCAGCCTGCGTCTGGCAGGTAGCTCAGTTAGATTATGGATGATAGTGCCTGTTTGCGATATTTCAGTCATACAGTATCTCCTTACTTTGGCTTGATTGAGATGTTTGAAATATTATGTCTCCGTTCTGAATCTTCTTATTCAGTCGGAATTGTTCCATTCTTATAGCGTCCTCTCTAACTCCGTTTGCGAATTGATATATTTCAGTCCCCCTGTAACCTAAGAAGGCAATTACGATTACAGCGGTTATTGAAATGAGGGTTTTCTTCATTATTTGTTTTCAAGGCTTTTAACCTTTTCTTTCAGTTCCTTAATTTCCTTGTTCTGTTCGATAAGATAAAGTGTTAGTTCCTCAATCTTCTGAAGGAGCTTTGCATCCATTTCTCCCAAGTTGATACCATTCTCCGTTACTTCTGCTTCGCTTGGAATTTCGGGTAAATGACCTTTTGCGTTTATGTGTTGTTCTACTTCTTCGAGGGTTCGTAAATCATAACCGTTCTCAAAAACAAAGTCAGACCAGCCAGTAGCTTCTACCTTAATCTCTCTTGCTCCGATTGAGCCGTCTACTGCTAGCTTGTGAGAGCCAGTTGAAGTAGTTCCAATACCAATGTTTCCATTCGCCAGTATTCTCATTCTTTCAGTATTTCCACTGTTCATTGCTAAGAAACCACCTGCGTTCACAACTAATTCTTGACCGGAGTAAATCTGATTTGGGTCAATTCCAAGTTTTTGATTCCCATCTGTTATATAGATCGATGAATTTTCATAGTTGCCAGTTCCTATTGTACCAACACTTTGAACAGAGAGTCTAGCGATTGGATTTAGCGTTCCAATACCAACATTTCCAGTTTCTTCAAAAGTTACTATTTCAGTGTTGTTAGTAACGATGCGTAATTGATCATTTTGATCATTGTCCCATGAAGGGGTTAAATGAAACAAATTTTGAACTTCTGGACGACTTGTTCTGTCCAACGTCAAGAAATTTTTGTAATCTGAAGATGAAATATGGAGGCTTGAGGATGGAGACGTTGTACCTATTCCTATTTTTCCATTACTGAGCAACCTCATCCTTTCTGAGTTCCCACTGTTTAACGCTAGGAAACCACCCGCATGAACAACCAGCTCCTGTCCAGAATAAATCTGGTTTGGATCCAATCCTAACTTCTGCGTTCCATCCGAAATATAGATGTATGAGTTATTGAAATTACCAGCACCAATCGTTCCGGTCGAGGTTGTTGATATTTTACCAACTTCTGTCCATTGACTAAATGCGGGAATACTCGCTAAAGCCAAAAATGTTGTAAGAATTACTTGTTTCATATTTTGTCAAAGATGATGAAATTAAGATTTGAGGAATTGATCATAACGTTAAAGACAAAAAGCGTGCATCTACCCTCTACCTTGCTGGAACGCTTTTCCCTTTAAGGATTGGAAAGATAGTAAAAAGCGGTAATAGATGGTTGATTTTTGTCGGGTGTTAGCTGCTGTAAAAAGACTACCTATGCGGCCCGGACTGCGCGTGATGGAGCTTTTGACCAGGGAGCTTTTCAACACGGTCTTACGAAGTTTGACTGGTTGGAAAGTGGAAGGACAAAACTCTCATCTCGCACATAGCCACGCTTTGATTTAAATTTAAAACTTGTGGCGGACTATCCAGTCCCTACGACACTATAATGACCAATGAAACCTCATTCATTCATAGCATATGTTGTAGCCAGTTTTGGTTAGATATTCTCATCTTTCATAGCGGGCATGTTTATCTCTTTTACGCAACTTGCATTTGTTGTAGAGATGACGAATTTTATCGCTTGAATTACATCAGATAGCGGAATACAAGCCCCTTTAAATTCATCAAGAACTACTTGTGTTCCGTCTTCAATCTCATATTCAGTCGCTAGTGTTCCTAGATTTAGAATCGAAATTCCTATTGAGGAATCTGCTAGTGTATTCCTTAATGAATGGACGACTCCTCTCAGGGCGAATTTAGAAGCAGAAAATGCTACTTCACTACCATTGTGGTTGTCAAGTCCCCAAGTGGAACCGATAAGTACAATTTTAGGATTTCTTGACTTTTTTAGGTTAGTAAGAATTCCTTGTAGTGCCAATATACAAGACGATACATTTACATTAATCAAGTTCACAATTTCCGCATGAGTACTCTCAGCAAATGAATAATCATCTGTAAAGCCATCACGCTCCCATATTCCTACATTGTAGATAATGTAATCTATTGGTTCATCTGATATTTTTGACTTTACAATTTCTGCAGAATTGATAGGTTCTGACAAATTGGCCTTTATCCAATTTATGTTGGTAAATTCCTTCAAATAGTCAGGCTCTGTTCTAGATATCCCATAAACCACATCGTCCTTAGAAGGTAAGTGTTTTGTCAGTGCTTTTCCCAAGCCCTTACTTACTCCAAATATTAGATAGCTTTTTCTGTCCATCTTTCTTTTTCTGATTGGCTACAACGCCTAAATAAGCTCTGTCGGCTTAGTCTTTCAAATGTCTCAAAAGTATCTGTTTCATCAGCTCTTTGCAAATAACTAAGTAAGCCGATGGAGCTTAGTGCTTGTTACCCTCCTGTTGTTTCACGCCATGAAATCTCGTCACAGAACCAACTCCATTATGATAAAGACCTTCAGATAATTCTACCTCCTGCTCCTTTAGTTCTATCAGTTGATAGTCTGGAAAAAACTGTTTCAAATCTTCTATCGAATACAAGGAATCAAAGTCTGGTGGTCCACCGACTTTATTGTTTTTCTCGCGATAGGGAAGGTGATTTTTACCAAACGCTTCAAAGATGACATGTCCTTTATTCTTCAAACATCTATCAAGCAATTCAAAATAGGATGCTCTTAAACTGGGTGGGAAATGTGCATAGACTAAGGCAATGGCATCAAAGTGACTTGCCTTAAATCCCAATTCTGGAAATGAGCCTACCCGGTAATCAATATCAACTTGGTTTTCTTGTGCTAGTTCCAAGGTTTTGTTCTTGCCTTCCTTACTGATGTCAAATGCCGAAACTTCCCAGCCCAGTTTTGCCGCATATACGGCATTGCGTCCTTCACCTTCAGCTCCCAAAAGGATTTTACCTGGCGTCAGGTTCTGCAATTGTTCTTTGAGGTATTCATTGGGAGCCACTCCATAAGCAAACTCGCGTTGTTTGTATCGTTCATTCCACATATTGAGCCATTGATCTTGCATGATGCTTTGGTTTACTTTTTATTAAATAGTTTAGAAAGGTCGGCATTATGAAATAATCCAACCATTAAAGTATGATCGTTTTCAATCAGTTCAGGTCGAATGATGATGTACTGATTGAGATATCCCAGTGCGATTAAAAGATGCTTTGAAAGATTTATGTCAAGGCCGCCATAGTACCTATTCTGACCTATTCGGGGTGCCCCATCTCCGATATCTATAAAGGCTTGCTCGAAAAAACTAAGTCCTAACTTCTGATTTCCTTTTTCATCAAATAGGAGTGGAATCCTAGTACTAAGTCTCACTCGAACTCGATGGAGAAAATCTTCATTTCTAAGGTATTGTTCTATTTCAAAAACGGAACCTAGCGATACCTTATTAATTCTCTCTCGAAAGAAGATACGCTGTAAAAAGCGATGTTCAGTTCTCTTTTCCGGCACTGGCAACTCTCCATAAGGAAAGATAATGACCCATTCGTAGCTTGCTCCAATACCTAAGTTCTTCGATAACGCTCTGTCCGCACTTAGCCCTAGCTTACT
>JAHCMJ010000366.1 GCA_019192485.1 Cyclobacteriaceae bacterium HetDA_MAG_MS6
CTTGCGAACAATGCTTGTCGACCGTCGGAATGGCCGTGGTATTAGGAGACAATGTATCTCCAGTACCCCAGGCTCAGGATCTGACGCTATCACTAGACGTAAACGGGCAAGTAGTGCTAAATGCCTCTGATCTTGATATGGGATCGACTGACGACTGTAGTGATTCCCTGAGTTTTGCAATAAGTGATAGCTTGCTCACAAAAACCTACGATTGCGCCCATCTTGGCGTCAATAACGAGGTGCTTACAGTTTCTGACGGAGCTAATCAAGCAACTGTACCCGTTTCCGTGACTATCATAGATGAAATAGCTCCATCATTTAATGTGTTAGATCTGACAACAGGAGTCGATCAAGACGGTAATGTCAGCATCGCACCTGGCGATGTCGTTACGGACGTAGTCGACAACTGTGATGATGATGTCATCATATCGCTGAGCAAATATGATTTTTCTTGTATGGACTTAGGATCCCAGCAAGTAACCGTTACAGCGACAGATAGCAGCGGAAATCAATCATCGAGTCAGGTGACTGTGACCGTCATTGATCAGATAGCACCCACTATTCTGACCAAGAATTTAACATTGCAGCTAGATGCTGATGGACTTGTTTCTGTTCCGGCTAGAGATTTTGATGATGGCTCCACTGATAATTGTTCTGCAGCGGCGGATCTACGTTTTCAACTGGTTAACAATACATCAGCACGTATACATATGGTTCATGATAATCTCACCAGTAACTTTAGTTGTTCTGATCTTGGTATCAACCATTACCAGCTGCAGGTAGAAGATGCTTCTGGTAATCGTTCTACTGCCAATGTGATCATCACTATTGAGGACACCATAGCTCCTACGGTTTTAGCTAAAGATATTACTATCGCCTTGGATGATTCCGGTAGTGCAATTATTACTCCATCGGATGTAGACAGCCTGTCTTCAGACAATTGTTCGTTTACGCTATCATTGGATAAGACCAATTTCAATATTTCTAATCTTGGAGAGAATGCAGTTACGCTTAGCGCCACAGATGCTAGTGGTAATACCAGTACGGGAATAGCTAAAGTGACTGTCGTAGAGACCAAGGATACCCAAACTATTTCTTTTACCGCACTGCCAGACACAGTCTATGGCACACCACCAATTAATCTTTCCGCCTCTTCATCTTCGGGCTTACCTGTATCATTCAGGTTGGTAAGCGGACTCGCTACTCTTTCGGATGGCAATGTACTATCAGCGAATGGAGTAAGTACGGTAGTGGTGGAGGCCATTCAAATGGGAAATGCAGATTTCGAACCAGCCGATCCGGTAAGACAAGAATTTTCCGTCAATAAAAAGTTGCTTACAGCTACGGCCGACGATCAGCAAATCGAGGTGGGCGCTGATTTTCCGGTATTTTCTATCAGCTATGATGGTTTTGTTTTCCTAGAAGACGAATCATTTCTGAATGAAAAACCTACTGTAAATGTATCTATATCCAATACCTCTGAGTCGGGTGAATACGAAATCGCACTTTCTGGAGGTAGCGATGATAATTATGAACTAGTCCTGATCAGCGGCCAACTGACCATCAGTGAGGTGCTTGGTATAAATGATATCAATTCGATGATTTACCCCAACCCCGTTGTCAATACGATCCAAGTAGTACACAAAAATGTCGATTTCTTTGAGGTCTTGGTCATGAATGGGAGAATTGTAAAAACAGCAGAGGCATCGACTGAACTTGACATATCAGACCTTCAACCCGGAAATTATATCCTCAAGATTCATAGTCGAGAGGGTGATATCTTATTCCATCGATTTATAAAATATTAAGGCAAGGCGATCAAAATACATAGTCATTTTATCAAGTGAGCTGATCAAAGAAGCTACTACTAATATTAGAAGCTCCACAACACCTAGCAGCCTCTCTTTTAGAGAGGCTGTTTTTGTTTCGGTAATGGCCTGATTCCTGACTGCTTCAGGTTTGACACTGATAACTGATTATTTTTTTAAGGCATAGAAAACGCCAAACTGGTAAGCAGGAGCTGCCAAAATTCGCTCTGCTCTTGTAGCTGTGCCATAAGCGGCGGATACACCTATATTTTTGGTAATGAAGAAGGTTGCCTCATATGTGAGACTGAGATATTCAATATTGTTGGAGAATATTCCTTGACCAGAACTCCCACCAGGATCTCCATTCCTAAGTGATTCTACACCGTAGATTTTTAGATTGAGCAGAAGTTTTTCCATGAAAGTATACCCTGCTTCAAACCCATAGTGAAACTCCTCGGAAAAGTCTTTAGTCCTGTTGTTGAAAGCTGCTGTAGCAGTGACATAAATAGGTATTGGATAAAGAGAGTAGCTCAAATCAGTTCTGATCATTTGGTTGAATTCACCATCTCCAGTTTGTAAAAGACCTGTTTCGCCTCCACTGTCATTGCCCAAGGGTATTCCCAATATTAAACTAGCACTGGCTGCAAGAGAGCCCTTTTTTAGTAAACTGTATTTCAAGCCAATGGTTGGATCACCGATTCCTGTAAGCTCATCTCCTGGACTAAATTGACCACTTTGTCTTCGGCGGACGCTATTGAGTGTTATGCGAGTCACAAGAGGGATATATGCTACTCCGGTGATTTTATCAGTAATGCCGTACTCACCATACAAACTGGTGGAGTAAAAGTTGATAGTGGGCGTTGAAGCTCTATCTCCATTACCATCGAAAAATTTTGAAGCACTGATATTGTATTGGGATAGCTTAAAAAAACCTTCACCTTTTTTTTCAGTCCAACCGCCACCGGCGAGAAGATTGGTGCTCAGGAGCAGGGCTGGGATAACTATTCTTAGTTTCATGTATTGTCTTACTTAGGTAATTTTTTATGATTCGAAGTCAGCGATACCAAATATGATCTCAAAAGGTTCGCAAAGGATGATTACATACCTATAATCATCAAGTCCTACCATGTCCGGGTCCGCAATCTCCGTGATGTTAAAAGTGTAGGCCCCATCTTCAGTGATTTTCATGACCCTCAATCCTGTGGGTACAACATCTCTATCATTGATGGTATTAGAAAGATATACTACTGTACTACCACCCCCTGCGAAGTCAGTATCAAAATCGCTACTCAAGTTTAGTTTCAAAGAGTCATTTTCAATATTTAAGGTTGCCATTCCTGATGCTCCATAGCCACGATTTCCTGAAAATGTAGCAATCTTACCTACATTCCCCACAATGATTTCGAATGCCTCACTTTGAATGCCATCTGCAGTAGCTACTATTTCCGTTACACCATTACCCACACCGGTAACAATTCCCATGGCATTTACTGTAGCAATTTGTGTATCCTTACTTTGCCAGCTGACCATCGCGTCCGTTACTGACTCTCCCATGAAATTTGTAGCCATCAAGTCAAGCGTTAGCGTGGCTCCGACATCTACTGTATTGGAAGGAGCGCTGATCACTACATTTGCTACGTCATCGGGAGAACCAAGAACGTTGATAATGATAGTGTCGCCGACTACATCTTGGTACGTAGCTACGACTCGGCCGACTCCTATACTGTTGCCTGTTACGCTACCATTCAAATCTAGACTGATAATGCCGGAGCTAAGGTTGATATAAGACAAGACTACCTCTTCTTCTATACCATATTGATTATAGTATGTGCTATTGAGTTGGATGGCGGAGTCTACAAGTATAGAGGCCATCAGTGGTGTAGTACTAATTCTTGGAGGCACCAGGGGATCATCTACTACATCCGTACCAATACATGATCCCAGTAGGAGAGTAGTTAAAATGAAAAGATTTTTTCTCATGACGGTAATTAAGCCTAGAACAAGATTAAAACTAAATGTATAACGATTAAATCAGTATTTGGTGATGTCAAAAAACTGACACTTTCAAGTATTAGCGAGACTTATGATTTCCAAGATAGTACCATTCGTCTTGTAGATCTGAATTTCATCTTGTCCTTGATTATAAATCAATGATATCTTACCTGATCCCTCTATTGGTGACCCTGTGACCAATCGGCCATTGCCATCATAGAGATATATCTGCTTGGCTTTTGCATCACTCACTACAATGTACTCTTGTCCATTATTGAGTCGATAATACTGTAGCTGAATGT
>JAHCMJ010000367.1 GCA_019192485.1 Cyclobacteriaceae bacterium HetDA_MAG_MS6
TGGCTCCGGAGTCATTGACCATAGAGGAGAATGTAAACTTCCTAAAAGAAGCCAATATCTCTTTTGTAGCTATTGACGAGGCACACTGTATTTCTGAGTGGGGACATGACTTCCGTCCGGAATATAGGCGTATCCGATCAATAGTGGCAGAATTGGGACAAATCCCGTTGATAGCGTTGACTGCTACAGCGACACCCAAGGTGCAATTGGATATTCAAAAAAACCTCAACATGGAAGACTCCCAAGTTTTCCAGTCCTCTTTTAACAGAACCAACCTGTACTATGAGGTCAGACCCAAGCAGCAAGCCAAAAAGCATCTGATCAAGTTTATTAAAGAGCATAAAGGAAAGTCTGGTATTATCTATTGTCTCAGCAGAAAGAAGGTAGAAGAGATTGCCGAATTCCTAAAGGTCAATGACATCAAAGCAGCTCCTTATCATGCGGGGATGGATGCATCTATCCGTATGGGCAATCAGGATGCATTCCTCAATGAAGATGTGGACGTAATAGTAGCAACTATTGCTTTTGGAATGGGAATCGACAAACCCGATGTGAGATTTGTTATTCATTATGACGCTCCTAAATCTATTGAGGGATATTATCAGGAGACTGGACGCGCAGGGAGAGATGGGTTAGAAGGACATTGCCTGATGTTCTACAGCTACAATGACATTATCAAACTTGAGAAATTCAACAAAGACAAAGCAGTAACCGAAAGGGAGAATGCTAAATTTCTACTAGAGGAGATGGCCGCCTATGCAGAGTCTTCCGTTTGCAGGAGGCGCCAATTGCTGCATTATTTTGGAGAAGAGTACGAAAAGGAAAATTGCGAGATGTGCGACAACTGCCGTCATCCCAAAGAGCAGTTTGATGGCGAAGAGCATCTCAAACTGGTAATCAAAGCAGTACAGCAAACCCAGGAACGTTTTGAGATCAAGCATTTGGTTAACGTGATCATCGGTAAGTCCTCACAGCATATCAAGAGCTACTCACATGACAAACTGGATGTCTTTGGTAAGGGCAGCGATGAAAATGAGATTTTTTGGCGAGCAGTTATTCGGCAGACTCTTTTCAATAAGTTTATCACAAAGGATATTGATAATCCCGGTGTTTTCAAGGTCACGGAGAAGGGTATCAACTATTTGATTGATGGATATCCCATCAAACTATCAAAGGATCATGAGTTTGAAACAGATGGTGAGGAAGAAGAGATCGAAAAAGTTACCATCAATGCGAAGTCATACGATGCCGTGTTATTCGATATGCTTAAGGTGCTGCGAAAAACGGTAGCACGTCAGAAGGATTTACCTCCCTATGTCATCTTTCAGGATCCATCCCTGGAGGAAATGGCCACTTTATACCCCACTTCACAGGATGACCTGAAGAAGATAGTTGGAGTGGGTGAAAGTAAGGCCAGAAAGTTTGGCAAAGCATTTCTAGATCTCATTGAACAATACGTTGAGGAAAATGATATTATAACGGCTTCTGATGTCCTGGTAAAGTCCGCAGGTGTAAAGTCTAAAAACAAAATATATATCATTCAGCAGATCGATAAGAAAATGGACCTCGAAGAGATTGCAGACTCAAAAGGGATCAAGTATGAGCTGCTGATTGACGAGGTCGAAAATATCTGTGATTCGGGAACAAAACTGAATCTAAACTACTACATTGATCAGCTTCTGGATGATGACCGCCAGGAAGATATCTATGACTACTTCATGAGTGCTGAATCGGATAGTGTAGAAGCGGCATTGAGTGAGTTAGGTGAGGACTATTCCGAAGACGAAATCCGCTTGATGCGCATCAAGTTCATGTCAGAATTCGCTCATTAAATATTGTCATTCGCTCACTTTTTTGCCTTTTAGAGAAAAGACTGATTATTCTCCAAGGAAGATTAGCTTTGCCGCTAGATTGATTTTCTGTAAACAAGTCCATAGTAGATGAACATACTAATACTAGGTGCCGGTGGTCGTGAGCACGCTTTAGCCTGGAAGCTGAAGCAAAGCCCTAAGGTTGATAAGGTTTTTATAGCTCCGGGTAACGGCGGAACAGATGAGGTAGGAACCAATTTAGATATTGGTGTAAATGATTTTGCCGCAATCAAAACCGCTCTTATAGCCAACCAGATCGCATTGTTAGTGATAGGGCCCGAGGAGCCTCTGGTCAAGGGGCTAGTAGATGCGTTAGAGCAAGAATCACACCTTAATGACTTGATGATTATTGGTCCAGGGAAGGAAGGAGCTCAACTCGAAGGGAGCAAGGATTTTGCCAAGCAGTTTATGATCCGCCATAATATTCCAACGGCAAAAGCGGAGGTTTTTCATGAAGGAAATATTGAGGAAGGTTACAAATTTTTAGAGACGCTGAAACCTCCCTATGTACTTAAAGCTGATGGCTTAGCTGCAGGTAAAGGGGTATTGATTACTGAAGATATCAATGAGGCTAAGCAAAACCTTCAAGAACTGATTATAGGTAAGCAGTTTGGAGAGGCCAGTGCCACGGTACTCATTGAAGAGTTTTTGAATGGAATTGAATTGTCAGTATTCATTTTGACAGATGGTGAAAACTATCAAGTTCTACCAGAAGCCAAAGATTACAAAAGAATTGGTGAAGGTGATACCGGTCCAAACACCGGTGGCATGGGTGCGGTTTCTCCCGTCATTTTTGCTGACCGGATTTTTATGGAGAAGGTTGAGGAAAAAGTAATCCAACCAACAGTAGCCGGACTGAAAAAAGACAAAATACCTTATAAGGGATTCGTTTTTATTGGGCTGATGAATGTAGAGAATGAACCATATGTGATCGAGTACAATGTGCGGATGGGTGACCCCGAAACGGAAGTCGTGCTGCCACGTGTCAAGAGCGACTTATTTGAGTTGCTTGAGTCTACAGCAAAAGGAGATTTGGCCAATGCCAAAATAGAAATAGAACCCTTCACAGCCAGCACGATTGTTTTGGTATCGGAGGGATACCCCGGAAAATATGAGAAAGGTAAGCGCATCAAAACAGGGAAAGCATTTAAAGGAGTAATTCCATTTCATGCCGGGACCAAAAGGCAATCGGATGAGGTAGTTACCAATGGCGGTCGGGTAATGGCTATTACAGGACTGGGCAAAAATCTTGGAGAGGCCGTCAATAAAAGCTACGAAGTAATCAAGAGTATTGAATGGGAAGGTATGACCTTTAGAAAAGACATAGGCAGCGATCTGGTCCGTTTAGGGCAATAGCATAATTTGCTTGCGATGTGGTATATTTGATTGAATTCGAAATTAAATCAAAAGGCACCTGTTTCGCCTACCAGTGGTGCCTCTGAATATAAACTAGTTGGAAGATGGGATGTACATGTGGATCTTCCACGGCGGCAGGAGGAAGTGTAGCGGGTTGTCAGAATAACGGAGGCTGCCAAACAGGAGGATGTAACAAACTGAATGTATTTGACTGGTTGTCTAATATGGACATACCGGCGGTAGATAGATTTGATGTAGTTGAAGTACGCTTCAAAAGCGGAAGAAAGGAGTTTTACAGAAATAAGGCAAAGCTTGATTTGACTACTGGTGACGCGGTGGTCCTAGATGTCCCCAACGGTCATCATATTGGATACGTCTCCCTTCAGGGAGAGTTGGTGAGACTGCAAATGCAGAAGAAAGGTGTTTCCATTGATGAGGTAAGAGGAATCTACAGATTGGCATCGGCTCGTGACCTGGAAAAATGGGAGAATGTAAGGAAACGGGAAAACCCTACACTCTATCGGACAAGAGAGATTATCCAAATGCAAAAGCTGGATATGAAACTTACGGATGTAGAGTACCAGGCAGATAATACAAAAGCTACCTTCTATTATTCTGCTGAAGATCGTGTAGATTTTAGAGAGCTCATTAAAATATTGGCGGCAGAGTTTCGCATTAGAATTGAGATGCGCCAGATCAGTCTTCGCCAGGAAGCAGGCAGGATTGGAGGTATAGGATCATGTGGGAGAGAACTTTGTTGCTCTACCTGGCTGACGAGTTTCAAATCCGTGTCAACACAAGCAGCCAGATACCAAAACCTGTCACTTAATCCTGGGAAGCTTTCCGGACA
>JAHCMJ010000368.1 GCA_019192485.1 Cyclobacteriaceae bacterium HetDA_MAG_MS6
AGTAGGGGGTGTTATCTTCTACAACTGCAATCCGGTTTATGATCATCCAGCTGGAGATGCTTTGAAGGCTGGCTTGGGAAAAGCGGGATTTACACTTTCTACCTCAGATAGAATTGATGAGACCACCTCAGTCGTTGGTTACATTGCCCCGGATCATCATTACCTGGAAAGCTGGAACGATTTTGAACCCGTATCTGGCAAGTATAGCCTGGCACAGCCAGCGATCTCCAACATATTCAAAACCAGACAGGCGCAAGATTCTTTCTTGACCTGGTCGGGAAGCGAAACCAGTTATTATGATCTACTTAGAGCTAACTGGGAACAGACGATATACAAAACAGCTTCCGGAGATTATTATGACTTTGACACATTTTGGAAAAAATGCCTGCAGGATGGTGTTTACGAAACTGCCACTACATCAGGTACATCCGTAAGTATAGATCAGAGTATAGCTGCAAATGCAGCATCTGCCTTGGCCAAGCCTGCAGAGGACGGATTAGAGTTGGTCCTTTATTTTAATAATAGTGTGGCGGATGGTACTCAAGCCAATAACCCTTGGCTTCAGGAAATGCCCGATCCTATTTCAAAGGCGTGCTGGGACAACTATCTAACTGTATCACCGAAGCAAGCTGAAGAGTGGGGTATTGAGCTAGGGGATATGACGACACAAAAGGTCACACTAGAAGTAGGTGGTAAGTCTGTTTTGGTTCCTGTGTTACCACAGCCAGGACAAGCATACAACACCGTAGGACTGGCTTTGGGTTATGGTCGCACGAAAGCTGGGAAAGTTGCAGATGGAGTAGGCGTCAATGCATACCAGTTTTTGCAACAGCAAAATGGTTCTGTAAGTTATAGCGTTACCAAGGGAGTATCTGTGACATCAACAGGCGAATCTTACAGAATTGCTCAGACACAGACCCATCAGACCTACATGGGCCGTGAGACTGTGATCCAGGAGACGACGCTAAAAGAATATCAGAAGGACCCTCAAGCCGGCAGACATTTTCCAAAGATTGCTACCTCTGAAGGATTCAAAAAACCATATGCTGTTTCATTATGGAAAGGCCATCAATATGCCAATCACCACTGGGGGTTAGCGGTTGATTTGAACTCTTGTACCGGTTGTGGTTCGTGTACCATTGCTTGTCAAACGGAAAACAATATTCCTGTTGTTGGCAAGCAAGAAGTATTGAATCGCAGAGAAATGCACTGGATAAGGATCGACAGATATTACAGTAGCGATGCTGAGGATGGAGATCTTGCTGGGATGGAAAAAGCTGCTGAAAATCCTGAAGTGACTTTCCAACCTATGATGTGTCAGCAGTGCAACAACGCACCTTGTGAAACAGTATGTCCTGTTGCAGCTACGACGCATAGCTCTGAAGGACTTAATCAGATGACGTACAACAGGTGTATTGGTACAAGGTATTGCGCCAATAACTGTCCGTATAAAGTTCGAAGGTTCAACTGGTTTAAATATCATGATAATGACCAGTTTAGCGATAACCTATCGATGAATAATGATTTGGGTAAAATGGTACTCAATCCGGATGTTACGGTAAGAGCCCGAGGAGTAATGGAGAAATGTACATTCTGCGTGCAACGAGTACAGGCAGGTAAGCTGGAAGCTAAGAAAGATGGCAGAAGACCAATGGATGGAGAGATTGTTTCGGCATGTGCTAGTTCTTGTCCGTCAGATGCACTGGTATTTGGTGATATGAAAGATCCGGAAAGCAAAATATCTAAACTCCTTAAAATTCAATCCAAGGAAAAAGGCGTAGAGTCCGAGGAGCCAAGAGCTTACCACGTATTGGAGGAGATCAGAGTGATGCCAAATGTTTGGTATCTCACTAAGGTTCGTAACAAAGACGAGAAAAAGAAAGAAGCATCTAGTGCTCACGCATAAAAGATAACTTATGACCTCAGAATCTGTAATTAGAGAACCATTAGTAACCGGCGGCAAAACCGTTCACGACGTTACTGAGGATATATCCAAAAGGGTAGAAGAGAAGCCGACCAAACTGTGGCTCATGGCCATGGCTGTTTCCTTGGGAGCGTTGACCATTGGAGGTTATGCGGTAGCCAGGACTTTATGGGATGGCATTGGAATGTGGGGTCTGAACAAAACTGTAGGCTGGGCCTGGGATATCACTAACTTCGTATGGTGGGTTGGGATCGGTCATGCCGGGACATTGATTTCTGCGATCCTTTTGCTTTTCCGTCAACGTTGGAGGATGTCTATCAATCGCGCAGCAGAAGCCATGACCATTTTTGCAGTTATTTGTGCAGCTATGTTTCCTGTACTGCATATGGGTCGCCCATGGCTGGGATTTTATTGGGCACTACCCCTTCCAAATACTTTTGGCTCGCTTTGGGTAAACTTTAATTCACCTCTCTTGTGGGATGTGTTTGCGATATCGACATACTTCTCCGTTTCTCTGGTATTCTGGTACATTGGGTTAATCCCTGATTTTGCTACTATACGTGACAGAGCCACTAACAGCATTTCGAAAGCGGTGTATGGTGCGCTTAGTTTTGGCTGGGATGGCGCAGCAAAAACATGGAGTCGTTATGAGACGGTAGCTTTGGTTTTAGCTGGCTTGGCAACTCCTCTAGTATTGTCTGTGCACACGATCGTATCATTTGATTTTGCAACATCTGTCATTCCAGGATGGCATACCACTATTTTCCCTCCATACTTTGTTGCGGGAGCAATCTTCTCAGGATTTGCGATGGTACTTACTCTCCTTCTTATCACAAGGAAGGTATACAAGTTAGAAGACTATATCACTTTGCAGCATATTGAGCTGATGAACATTGTAATCATCATCACAGGCTCTATTGTTGGTGTGGCTTATATCACCGAGTTGTTTATAGCATGGTATTCGGGAGTGGAGGCAGAGCAATATGCCTTTTTCAACAGAGTAAGGGGTCCATACTGGTGGGCATACTGGTCGATGATGACATGTAATGTGATCTCCCCGCAGCTATTTTGGTTTAAGAGAATCAGAACTAACCTGGCGGCAACTTTCGTGCTTTCCATAGTGGTTAATATTGGGATGTGGTTTGAGCGATTTGTGATTATTGTGACATCCTTGCATAGGGATTATCTGCCTTCTAGCTGGGGAATGTTTTATCCGACTTGGGCTGATGTGGGCGTGTACATCTTTACCTTCGGATTATTCTTCACTGCTTTTTTCCTTTTTGCCAAATTTTTCCCAGTGATCAATATGGCTGAGGTGAAAAGTATTATCAAATCAACAGGAGAGAAAATATCAAAATAATGGCCGGATCTAATTTTTTGGTGGGTATCTATGATGATGAGGATGTATTGCTCAGTGCAATCAAGGATACTAGAAATCAAGGTGTGAAAATACATGAGGTTTATAGCCCTTTTCCTGTACATGGAATAGAAGATGCCTTGGGTTACAGAAGATCTCGTCTTTCTATTGTGGCATTTATGTTTGGACTTTTGGGGACCAGTCTAGCATTGACCATGCAAATCGGAATGATGGGAGTTGACTGGCCTATGATCATTGGCGGAAAGGATTATGTGCCATTTCCAGCCTTTATCCCGGTCACTTTTGAGCTTACAGTTCTGTTGGCATCATTCGGCATGGTAGGAACATTCCTGGTGATCAGTGGTCTAAAGCCTTGGGGCAAACCAAAACTTTTTGACATAAGAACAACTGATGACAAGCATGTCATGGCTATCGATTTGGGAAAGAATGATCTGAATGAGAAAAAGATTAGCTCGATCCTAAAAGCTAATGGAGCTAGTGAAGTCAATACTAAAAACTCAGAAGACCTATAGCATGAAATTGAGTTCAGTAACATATATCGTAGCAATCGCCATTTTGCTGGCTTCATGTACGGCAGGCCCTGACAAAACGGGCTTGGAGTATTCTCCTCAGATGTACCATTCTACTCCTTACGAACCACTATCACAAATACAGGATAAGGATGCCGGAGCATTGATTAGTTCTACAGATGAGGACGGGCATGCTGAGTTTTATAACAGTAATCCGTACAATGAGCATAGTATGACGATGAGAGAGCCGGTAACA
>JAHCMJ010000369.1 GCA_019192485.1 Cyclobacteriaceae bacterium HetDA_MAG_MS6
CTTGAGTCGTTTTTGAGAAAAGTATAAGTAAAAAGAGAAGAAAAAAATAGTTTGTTAAAAGCCTCATCTTAGCTTTGCCGCTTGTTCAGAACGAACCTATGCAAAAATCTAAACATTTTATAATTGATTTTGATAGCACCTTTACTCAAGTTGAAGCCTTGGATGTGCTCGGAGAGATATCATTGCGCAACTCTAATGACAGAGTCAAGGCATTGGATAAAATCAAAGATGTCACAGATCGGAGCATGGATGGTGAGCTATCCTTTCGACAATCGCTGGAGGAACGAATCAAAATACTGAAAGCACACCGAAGCCACCTACCAGAACTCATTACTAACCTAAAAGGTCGCGTTTCTATCTCATTTAAGAGGAATAAGGAATTTATAGGCAAATACAGAGATCAATTTTATATCCTATCTAACGGATTTAAAGATTTCATTGTTCCAATTGTCGAGGAGTATGGAATCAAGCCGGAGAACGTTTTTGCCAATGAATTTGTATACGATGATCAAGGTAACATTGTAGGATTTGATCGGAATAATGTCTTATCAGCTAATAACGGCAAACCAAAGCAGATTGAAAAACTCAAACTCGACGGCGAAGTCCATGTACTGGGAGATGGTTTCAATGATTATGAAATCAAAAAGGCTGGAATGGCTGATAAATTCTATGCCTTTACAGAAAATGTAAGGCGTGAAAAAGTGATCAAAGAGGCTGATCACGAAGCACCTAATTTAGACGAAGTATTGTATCAAAATAAAATGGAAAGAGCACTCTCCTACCCTAAAAACCGAATCAAGGTTTTATTACTGGAAAATATCCACGATCATGGTATTGAAAAAATGAAGCAAGAAGGCTATCGGGTGGATGTACACCCAGCTGGTATGACCGAAGATGAGCTTTGTGAAGCGATCAAAGACGTCTCAATCCTAGGCATCAGGTCTAAAACCCAGGTGACACCCAAAGTTCTGTCGAATGCCAAACGACTGCTTTCCGTTGGAGCTTTCTGTATAGGTACCAATCAGATCGCTCTGGAAAAATGCCAGGAAAAAGGAGTGGCTGTATTCAACGCGCCATATAGCAATACTCGATCGGTTGTAGAACTGGCCATTGGACAGATCATTCTGCTGATGCGAAACCTCCCCGATAAGATGGTCGCTATGCACCAAGGCAAATGGAATAAATCGGCTAGCAGTAGCTTCGAAGTTAGAGGAAAGACGCTGGGAATCATCGGGTATGGCAACATAGGGTCACAACTGTCCGTGGTTGCAGAGTCTCTCGGCCTCAAAGTGCAATACTTCGACCTAGAAGAGAAGCTTGCCCTTGGCAATGCCACGAGGTGCACTGATATCAACGACCTGCTCCAGACATCTGACATCATCACACTTCACATTGACGGACGAGCTGAAAATGAAAAGGTAATTGGAGAAGAACAGTTCCAGATGATGAAAAAAGGTGTGATCTTCCTCAATCTAAGCCGTGGACATATCGTAGACATCAGTGCGCTGAGGAAATATATTGAGAACGGACACGTTGGTGGAGCAAGCGTAGATGTGTTTCCGGAGGAGCCTTTGAGCAACAAGCATGAATTTATTTCTGAACTCAGGGGGTTACCAAATACCATGCTGACCCCTCATATAGGTGGAAGTACCCTTGAGGCACAAAAGAATATCGCTGATTTCGTACCCACAAGAATTATAGAATATATTAATACTGGTTCAACATCTAGCAGCGTTAATTTCCCAAACATCACATTACCTACTTTGAAGGAAGCGCATAGGTTTATACATATTCACCTAAATGAACCAGGGGTTTTGGCAGAGATCAATAAGACACTAGCCACTCACGAATTAAACATTGTAGGTCAATATTTGAAGACAAATGAAAAAATCGGTTATGTCATTACAGATATCAATAAAGACTATGATGAACAGGTAACAAAAGATTTGAAAAAAATTGAGGGTACTATTAGATTCAGAGTTTTATATTAAATATATTGCCCGGTAAGAGTCATTCTAGATAGAACCAAAGCATCTTGGAAATCGAAACAAAAACAACTGTTATAAAGAAGTCATGAGTCAACTTTCACCGCTTCGTTGGAAGGAACTTAAGGATATAGCTCACTTTGATAGAGTACTACAAGGTTCTAGATCAAAGCCAGCTCTGATCTTCAAGCATCGGCCAACTTCTCCTGAGAGTATTAATATTAAGAATCGCTTGGAAAGTGACTGGACCATCTCAGCCGAAAAGCTAGATTTGTATCTGGTAGATGTGATTAAAGACAAAGAAGTCTCACATGAAGTCACTGAGGCAGCCGGAGTAGATCACGAATTTCCTCAAGTACTTCTATTTGCTGACGGCGTCACCATGTACGATGAATCTCACGAAATGATCAATGTCAAAAAGATCAAAATAGCATTGAAGATCATCAATCGTACATTCAGGTGGATGGAATCCAGGGCATAAAAAAAGCTTTCGGTTGTCCGAAAGCTAATTGTAACTCCTCAGGTGTAGGTTAATAAACCTCGATAATAACAGGATTTGAGCCGTTAGTCCACCGCAACTATCCACTGTTAGCCTTTCGATCCGATAAACCGACGAGGTTTGGATGAAATCACCCAAATGAGGTCCAGTTTTAGCAACCACCAACCCGGATATAACCAATTGTTAGGTTTAAAAACTTATTACTACCCAAGAAGTGTATTTTAAATTTACACTTTCATTTTAGCAAACACAATGTCTCAAAACATTTATTTCACACCAGGCCCTTCTCAACTGTTCTATACAGTTCAGGATCATATAAAAAATGCATTAAAACAAGATATAGGTGCGATTTCTCATCGGGGAAAAGCTTTCCAATCTCTGTACCAGAGTACCCAAGAGAATCTCCGTGAACTCCTCGACGTCCCTAAGGACTACGATATTTTCTTCCTTTCCTCTGCTACAGAAATCTGGGAGCGTATCATTCAAAATCTGGTAGATCAATCTTCCTACCATTTTGTCAATGGATCCTTTTCCAAAAGGTTCTATCAGTTTACCCAAGACTACCAAAAGCAGTCAAAAGCTCGCACCGTGGAGTTTGGTTCTGGTTTTGATCAACTTGACATCCCCGAGGAGGCTGAACTGATTGCTATCACTAAAAATGAAACCAGCACAGGATTCAGTTTTCACGATGATGACTTGATGGCGATTAGGCAGCAAAATCCGGGGCAATTGATAGCCCTTGATGTAGTAAGTTCTATCCCAGCTGTGCCTTTAGACTTCGATCTGGTGGACACAGCCTATTTTTCTGTTCAAAAATGCTTTGGACTCCCAGCGGGACTTGGTGTTTGGATGGTCAATCAGCGGTGCTATGATCAACACGCCCGACTAAAGGCCAAAGGAAAGGTCACAGGGTCTTACCATTCTTTAGACAGTCTCAAATCCAACGGAGAGAAGCATCAAACTCCTGAAACCCCAAATGCGCTTAATATTTATCTGCTGGGAAAAGTAGCTGAAGATATGCTTAGAAAGGGTCCTAAAATGATAGAGAATGAAACCAACTATAAATCTGCGCTGCTTTATCAGACTTTTGAGCAACATGATAGTCTCCTGCCATTTATCAAAGAGAAGAAAAATAGGTCAAAAACCGTAGCCGTGGGAGAAGTGGATGGAGGTAACGAAAAATTAATGAAATACTTAGCTGATAAGAAAATGATAACCGGAAGTGGCTATGGCCCATTCAAAAAAGACCACATACGCATTGCCAATTTTCCCACCCACTCCAAAGAGCAAGTAGAGCTATTGTGCGATACCATTGCGAGCTTTAGCTAGATAGCAAATTTTGACGCTAACTTTCTCTTGAACTATAGAATTTTTAAATTGACCATCAATTAATTTTACGGTCGGTTAGATCTACACGCAGAAATGTACAAATTCAATAAAATACTTGTTGGCCTGGATCTGTCCTCCATGGACGATCAACTAATAGATGCTGCGTGTAAAATTTGTCAGCTATCGGGTTCTACCGAGATTTAT
>JAHCMJ010000370.1 GCA_019192485.1 Cyclobacteriaceae bacterium HetDA_MAG_MS6
CGTGTCAGCGAGGATCAGGAACAAGTAAACAAGTGCTCGATATGACGCTCGTCTATGTTTCCTCATGCCACTCTCCCTGTGACAAGTCGTTGAATGGCACTCCCTGAGAAGCCAGCCACTCCTTGAATTTCCTCAGTTGGTAGAGGTACCTCTCGCTTCTGGTCGGGTTGGTCCTGCCTTCAAGTGACGCATTCCAAGCCGCTGAATCAATGCCATCGTCTGGTTCAAGAGATTCAAAGTGCCAAGGATTGTCCGTCACCTCTTTGAGCCGCACATTGTTAATCCCAGTCACGCTCTCGAATGCTGCTCTCATGGCTGTGTCCAACTCTGCCTCACGGCCAAAGGGAACCAAGAAGCTGTCGTGTACGGTTAGAATCGGTATTTCTTGATCCGTGAAGTGCTTGATGACGTGTTCTGCAATCTGGCTGTCGAGGTTCATCAGTGCGATGCCAGCGTCATTGGCCATCATGTGAGCGATGGGTTCATGCTTGGCCCGGAGCGCATCAAGGACTTGGCCAAGTTGTTTGTTGGTGAACTGCTTCTCGGCTGATCGAAATTCCGCCTCTGCACGAAAGGCTCCAAAAGCTGCCTCGTCGTTCACCGCGTTAATCGAGACCAGCATTAGGTTCTTGCAGATGGCTCTGAGATCATTTGTATCAGTAATGAAATCTGGAGTTGGTATTACGTAAGGGTCTACAATGTTTAGGATTCTTGCGAATGGATCTTTAAAATTGGATGTCTGTTGAGGGACATTTGATGACCAATAGTCGATCCCTTCTCTCGCATACAGCAGAACGATATGGAGGCCAGAGTAGTCCAGTTCCGAGACTGCATGGTCATTCAAGAAGATTTGTTCTCTCCACGTCTTGGGGCACCGTTGCCACCACCCTCCATAGAACCGTCCGCCAAATTGGAATGAGCTACGGTTGAAAATCCGTCGGGTGAATTTGTTCGACTGATTGATGTAGGCCCGGCTGGCTGTCCTGCCGCCGATTTCAATGAATGGGACTTCGAGGGTGGGGATATCAATGAAGGTTCGGTCCAGAAGGTCATTATAGCGGGTTAGCTTCTCCCGCATCTGGTTGGTCTCATCGGTATCTTCGTATTCGATCTGCTTTTTGGCGTCGTTCCGAAGGATGATGCAATCGCGTTCGGGATGATAGGTTATGTCGAAGGGACCAAATCGGGCCTCTTCAAACATTTTCAGCAGTGTGGTGCTTGGCCAGATCCGTGTTGTGCGTCCAATCTTGGTTCCTGGGTCATGGAATCCTGTAGCCTCCAAAATCAGGCCAGCACTCCTCAGGACATCAACCACGTTGATTGTGGTACGGGATATGTGGAGTTCATTGTAGCGGGACTTAGCCTTGTAGTCATTTGGGCTCTTGTGGACCGTAATTTTAAGGGCAGGGTCATTCTTCCAGGCGACATAGAGATCGAGAAGAAGGGTTTTGATGTGCCTCTTTTGTATGTCAGCATTCCCTCCGCCGAAGTGCTCTTCATAGATAGCATCGACAAAGTTTTTGACCTCGGGGTGGGCAGACCATTTGTGAACATCCAAAGCCCGAGAGCGGTTCAGGGTGGTAGCTTTGAGGTTGGGGTGCCGCTCTAGGAATTCATCGCTCAATTCGAACTGCAGGCTATCAAACCTATCACCATTTTTTCGGACAGTTCGATGGTTGGTCAGATGACCGAGGTGAGCAAGACCCATCACTATCCTCGCCCAATTTCCGGGGTCATAGTCCTCGGTCACGAGCAAAGGAACATTCACCGCTTCTCCGATTAAATGACCATCAAGACCATTGAGGATGCAACAATTGACTGCTGAACGAAGGTTTTCATCTGAACCAAAGTCATTCCTAACACCACTCATTGAGTTGAAGAATCTATTGAGATCAGTATAAGGTTGAATGCCTAATTCATTCTCATCATCAGATGAAGGAACTCTAGATATTTCCAATTCCATAACTAGTGAGCCCTCCTATCACCTCTTACTGTAACTATTACTATATACGTAATTATTACATTACTAATACATTTTCTAATTGGTAAAATATCGTGAACAAAAACCAATCCCAAATTTTGTATCTTCAAAAATTAAATTAGATCTATTGAGCCAAATAGTACGAATCGATTTGGAGATTTAGATCGTTCATTTCATAATACGGATGCTTTAGAATCTTGTGGCAGTCTATACACAATATCAGGCTCACGGAGGGCATTTGTACGTTTAGGCTACACAACTGCCAAAAGTTTGTAAAACACGCTGTACGGGCTTCTATGAGGCGTGCAACCTATGTCTGTGGCAGGGGTCTGGTTGGTGTTGTTATCACTCACTCCTCCTCGCCAACTCTTGCGCTTATGCATCGGTTTCAGAATGGCCCAAGGGGTTGGCTTCATCAATCCGCTTTCTGGCAATTAGCGGTTATGTGCAATATTCGCACCTTCGCCTGATCGGAGGGCTAAGTCGGTCTGGGGCGGAGAGCTGCCCTTCGCTGCTCGTCCAATCAGATCAAAGCCTCTGGCGCAAAGCGGTCCTTCATAGTGCCTCTCACCAACGGTAACCGCCCGCACGGAAAACCAAGATGAACGCTGGTCAAATGCGATGGCCCGCTCTGCTGAGAAACACTCTTTGGATATCCGGTCAGATTTGGCGAATTGCAGAAACGGCTAATACTTCTCTACGTGCTGCACATTGTCTTTTATCCGCTGCAGCAGTCGCATCAGCGTTTCCAGTTCTTGTTCGGACACTCCATCAAGGTTCACCAGATAGACCTTCGAGACGATCGCAACGGCAGCACGGAATTTCTCTAACCCTGCATCAGATAGCATCGAACGCTTACGTCGCTTGTCCAGGTCGGTTTGACACTCGGTCACAAGCCCCCGTTCGGTGAGCCTGTTCAGGCTCCTGCTGACCTTGAAACGGTCGAATACCGTTATCTCGGTCAGGTCGTTCACTGTCAGCCCACCTCGCTCGTGCAAGGCCCCGATCACGCGCCATTCGATCGGCGTGATGTCGATCTTCTCCAACTCTCGTTCAAGGTTGACCTGGTTCCGGCGCTGGATGGCGGCAAAATAATGCATCGGGTAGTCGGAAAAGCGGAAATCCGCGCCCGCGCCTCCGGGTTGCCGAAGTCTTTCCAGTAGCTGCATCGAAAATCTCCGTTTGCGACGAATCGTCTTTCCTAGTATGTGTATAGTATGTGCATAAAATGTGCAAATACTCATATTGGAGGCTGATCACGTGAAGATAACCCTGTTGGGAACAGGTGCCGCCCTGATCGACCCGGACCGTGCCCACACGTCGATTGCGGTGCAGATCGGCCAGAAGACCTATCTTCTCGACATCGGGACAGGGGCGACGCGAAATTTGATCGCTGCGAACATTGACCCGCTGTCGGTAGAGGCTCTGTTCCTGACACACCTGCATTTTGATCATATTGCTGACCTTCCGGTGTTCGTGATCGGCAGCTGGATGAGCGGGCGAAAGGGTGCGCCAGTCATCTACGGGCCAGCGGGCACCGAAGTCATGGTAGGGCATCTGTTCCAGGGCGGGGCGTTTGATGTCGATATCCGCGCCCGCGCCCAATATGCGCAACGCCAAGGCAATCTGGAGGTTCTCAGCCCCGAGGTGCGCCCGCTATCGGCCGGAGCGGTGTTTGAAGACGAGCAGGTAAAAGTAACGGCGATGGCCGTGGATCACATCCCTCCAGATATCTGCGGATGTTTTGGCCTTAAGCTGGAAAGCGGCGGCAAGACGGTTGTGTTCAGCAGCGACACAAAGGCGCTTCCGCAGATGGTGGATTTCGCGCGCGATGCGGACCTTCTGATCCACGAGGCCACCTTTCCCGAAGCCGCCATCGCCTACCGAGCCAGCAACGGGATCGGGACTTTCTCACATACCAGCCCGCTGGAGCTGGGCCGGATTGCAAGGGATGCCGGAGTGAAAAACCTGATCGCCACGCACATCGGACATTGGGACAGCACAAATCCGATCGTGAGAAAGC
>JAHCMJ010000038.1 GCA_019192485.1 Cyclobacteriaceae bacterium HetDA_MAG_MS6
CGAGAAAAGGACTAGTTCTATGATCTGTGAATATACCTGGTGGTTCCGATTCAGTTTTTCTTTGTTTGGATGTTTCTCAATGTGATAGGCGAAGAGGGACTTACCTTGGTAGATCGGATCGGTCGAATAACCTCGATGGGTCTGATGTGTGGTGTGATCGGTATCAACATTGCTCACGAGCTAGGTCACCGTAGGACCTGGTATGAGCAACTGATGGCCAAGATGTTGCTGCTCACGTCGCTATATATGCACTTCTATATAGAGCATAATCGAGGACATCATAAGCATGTGGCTACGAAGGAGGATCCCTCCTCAGCCAGATATGGTGAGACGCTTTACGCCTTTTGGGTCCGATCTGTCTTGCGTTCGTACCTATCGGCTTGGAAATTGGAATCAGAGCGTCTAGCAAAGAAAGGGTCATCACCCATATCTATTAAAAATGAGATGCTGGTTTTTCAGATTGTTCAAGTGGGATTTCTTTCCTTGATCTTCTACCTTTTTGGCGGGCAGGTTTTACTGTACTTTGTGGCTGCTGCGGTGATGGGGTTTTTACTTTTAGAGACAGTCAATTATATAGAACATTACGGGTTGACTCGGTCCACAAATAAGCATGGCTATGAGCGAGTCATGCCTCACCACTCCTGGAATTCAAATCATATTTTGGGAAGAGTAATGCTTTTTGAGTTATCCAGGCACTCTGATCATCATTTTATAGCGAGTCGCAAATACCAGATTTTGAGGCATTCGGAGAATAGCCCACAGATGCCTACGGGATATCCAGGAATGATGTTGTTATCCACTATTCCTCCCTTGTGGTTTTGGGTGATGCATGGTGAATTGAAGAAATTGAAAAATTCGAAACAAGAATTAATAGTAATTTGATTAAAAATTTACTCGTTTAATAGTAAATATTCTACTTTTGTGCGAATCTTTCAATGGATTACTAATTTTATTAGATATGGCAGTAAAATCGGCAGAGAAAATTAAGAAAGCTTGTGTGGAAGCTAAGGATAAGCTGACACAGTTAGGAATTGAAGAGCAATTGGTCTCAGAGATTGAGTGGTGCTTAGGTAGCTATGCGCACGACAGCAATCCTGATGGACTTTACACAAAAGCAGGGGAAGCTATTTCCGCATTGGAGAAGTTTAAGGCTTCCAATCCTCGCAAAGTATCGAAGAAGTTATTGGAAGATCTGGGAAAAGCAGTGAAAGCCTAGGTCACAATAGAAAAGATGAACTAAAGTAAAAGGCGTCCCTGGCAGGACGCCTTTTTTGATAAGGTCTACTACCGCCTTGTCAATAAAGCTCCTTACTCCAGTACAAGCCGCTCAATGCTCTTCAGCAATACCTTTGAAACAGAATCATTTCTCACCTGTGTTTCTTCATAGCATCCCTGGGATTGAAATTTGTCAAAACAAGTGCCCCATTCATCCTCTGGTACCAAGTATCCGTAGTAATCATCGGTAAGCCCGAAGATCAATTTATACTCCCCTGTTAAATATTGCTTGGCCTTTTCGCTGAAACCGGTCAGCGGTTCGCCGGGGAAACATGCGATCTGAACAGGTGTCAAATCAATGATTCCAACTCTGGTGTACCTATCGCCAAATGGTATCTCACTGACTTTGGTGTTTAAAGATATGGGCTGGACCCTGGCAGTTTCTTTTAGGTCCATAACCTCACTCGCAAGTATACTGCCAAGCTCTTCAGCCATGTTGAAGGTACCTCCCCGTCTATTTCTAATACCCTGGCCAGGGATGGGTTTGGGGTTGATGTCTCCGAATGATCCATTAAAAAATGCTACCATTCCTCCCAAGTCCTGCTCAAGCTCGCGTCGCAGATAATGTACAAAATCAGAAGATATTTCAAGATTGTCATCTCCTAAGACAACAGGGTGACAGGAAAAATTGATCAAGCTCGCAATAACCTTGAATGATTCATCTTCAAAAAACATGGCGAATAGGGTATTATCTACTGCTCTTTGGGGATATCTACGGTTGATCGTCTCAGCCTGAGATGTACCTTGCGCAATTCGAACTCGTGCACCTACCTTATTGGATTTTGCGGTATTTATACCATCAATAATATTATTGATGAGATCACTAACAATCATTTGGTCGGCAAAATATTCATCTGCCAATGACGAGTGAGTATGTGTGGCATGGAAAAAGATTTTGTCTGGTTTAATACCTGTTTGAGCCTCTATGAGTGGGTGACCGGCTCTAATGATAGGATAGTTGGCTCCAGGTAGGTCTAGTGATATAAGTACAACTTCAGTAGTATCGTTATCCAATAGCAATATTTTGGCATAAATGTGGTCATGCAGACCGGTTGATTTGCGAGGCTGATAGCCACCAAGAGGAATATTCGTAACGGTGTTAGGTGATATGTTTACCGAAGCTATGCCCACTTTAATATGCTCAACAAATGGTTCGTTGGGCCTGTCGTTCTTTTGTTCAGTAAGCTCTTTTTCTTCACAAGCTATGAAGAAAATCATCAAAAGGATCATTGCAATTAGTCTGCTCATTTTCTGGTTTGTTTCAACTGGATTGAATGAGCAAAGCTAATGGCGGACGCCACCGACGCGCCCCAAAACACGTTTACTCCTAAATTGGCACTTTCTCTTTTTCGGAATGCCTGTACTGGGTGGGGGTTTTACCGGTATACGATTTGAATATCCTGTTGAAGGACGTCTTACTGTTAAAACCGCAACTGTATGCAATATCAAGTACCGATCTTTTATCGGTTGCCGACTCAGTTAACAATCGTTCAGCTTCTTCTACCCGATAGGCATTGATGTAATCAGCGAAGTTTTTGTCAAAGTGGTGGTTGATAGTTTCTGATAGTTTTCTTTCAGGTATTGATAGTTCTACGGCCAAGGAGGATAAAGACAGGTCCCATTTCAGGTAAGGCTTAACTTCCCGCATATATTGCTCGATGCTCATCGCCAGCGAAAGGGTATCATTGCTATGCTGATTTAGTCCGTGAGCGTAGGAGGGCAGTTCCACCACTTTTACTTTAGAATAAAACAGGCTAAAAGCGATAAAAGAACCTGAAATGAAAATATTAGACAGGTCAAATAAAACAATTTCCTGTTGGACCAAGCGATACAGCCAGCTATCAAAATTGGTGTGATTAGACAATATACTTATCAAAAGTGTGGCGATCAAAATAAGCATCAAGGCGTTATAACCCTTAAGCTTGACGAACGAGCTTCTGTACTTATTTCTGGTTTTCAGCATATTCACTATGGCTAGGACTATGTATATGACTTGCAAACTCGATATTGTGCCGTGTAAAAAGCTATTAAATGGGCCGCTTGTGTATGGTGCAGGTTCGCCAAGGGTTTGCAAATATTCTCGTTGCCATTCGGCTCCTTTTAGTGTATATCCAGTGATCACCGAAGCCATAAAATAAAGCGTAGGCAGAAACATGAGGAACTGCCATTTATATAATCGAAAATCTGCTTTTGTTACAGATAGCGTATATAGTAGGATCAGTGGATATATAGAGAACTGGAAAGTATCAAAGAAAAATATTAGAAACGGTGAGTTTTCATACAAAAAGAAACGATACTGAAAGCAAAGCCTATCAAATAAACACAATGCAAAAACAGCTAGTAACGCACTTAACAGACGAAAGCTAACTTCCTTTTTGACATAGTATAGACGGGCAAAAAATACCAGCAAAACTATAGCCGACAAATCGAGAATTTTGATCAACTCTCCCATAACCAAAAAGTATCATTAAGATCTTGCTTGCTTACGAAGCCGACTTTACAAAAAATGAGTCGTGAGTCTTTTCTTTTGTTCATTCCAAATCCTTGACCTGAACTACAAGTTAAGATACCCTTCCAATATGGAAAGGTTCCGAGTAAGCGCACCGAGCAAGTATTTACTCAACTTGTTTATCAATAATCACAGCTTGCTGTGTGCATTAGTTGATATGTTTTCTACATACTCGGTGAACTACACTAATGTAGTGCATTTTTAGTTTCAATGAAGGTTTTGGGTGCATCTAGGTTGAGGGTTTAGCTCTATACTATTATAAAGTCATGATCCAGCAGTTTTTGCTGCGCTACTCAAAGGAGGTTACTTGCTTATCCAAATTTGAGAGGAAGAGGTTAAGCGATCTATTTAGCTGTTGATTTTTGCTCTTACTTATGAAAGCATAATGCACATCAGACTATTTTCTTCAAGGCTATTTCGCTGACTAATTCACAATCATCTGAGAAATATATAGCTAATTCTATATTCGCCTCAGATATGATAAAATTCATGTTGAGTTAATCTCAAGGACTGTTTATATAAACGACGGTTTTGTTAATTTTATAAAAAACTGTTACGCTTATGAAAACTCGCATTTCTTTCTACTTAATAATTTTTATCCTTTTCAATCCTTTTGCGGAAGGGCAATTTGTTGTCAAACCACCTTATTTCACATTGGATCCTCAGCGCCTTGGAACGCCGAAGGAAGATGTTATCAAGATTAATGTTGAAGATGATTCGCGTTATGGTTACTACAATCGTAGGCCTTATCTTCATGATTATTTTAAGGTATATATTTCGAAGTCACCAGATTTTAAGGTTGAAGTAGATTCTTTGCCATTTTATGGGACTTTGGAAGTGCCAAAACATTATCTGCAAGGAGTGATCTCAGGACTTGATCCTATGACGAAGTACTACGTGAAAATAAAAGGAAAGAAAGGTAGTTTTTGGAGCGATTTTTCTGACATTGAGGAAGTTATTACCAGGGGAGCCGTAGATCCACCGTCGGAATTACTTGCAGTTGAAGATGTTACGATACAAGTTACGTCCCCTCTATCTGCAAAAGTTGCTTTTAACGATCAGCAGAGGTATGACTACTCCTTTTACTATGATGCTTATCTTAAAAATTCACAAGGAAGTACAATTGCATATGACAAATGCCGAGGGTGTTCGAACTTTAGTTTCCACGAGTTTAATGGTAGACTTAACCCTGGGATGCAGTGTGCATTGACTATTATAAAAAGAACTGAAGATAACATCAAACTTCTGTCATCAGAGTACCTGATCACAATGGATACATTCCCTGTTCCTCAACCAGAATTTCAGATAACCAACATAACAGGTAATACTTTTACCGTGGACTGGACTAGACAGTATCACCCTTTACCATACCCTTATCAATACCGAATAGAAAAATCAAAACAATTCAAAGTATTCATTTCAGGAAGTCCGGAATTCAGTTCTTATGTCTCAGGTGCTCACCTTAATCTGTATGGTTCTTACCAAGAGTCTGCCAATATTTATGGCTTACAACAAGGAACAGATTACTATGTCAAAATGGTTTCCAAAAATGACTTCGGTGACTGGTCTGACACCACGGAGGTGAGAACTGTGAGAACCATCCCAGGTTGCCCGGTACTGATTGACCCTAATGAGCTGACCTTAAATTCCTTTCATGCCAGATGGCAACCCGTATCGGGTGCCACCCATTATGAGGTCGACGTAGCGACGGACCTTGGCTTTACGAGCTTCATTACAGGTTATCAGGGGGCACAAAGTACCACGGATTTTCTGGAAGTAACTGTGCCTGATCCGGTACCTCCATTTTTATTGTATCGGGTGCGGGCATGTACTTCTGGCGGTTGCTCTGACTACTCGGCTTTTCGTCGGATTGATTTGAATGTGAGTCCACCTATTATCACTAATACTTACTATCCGTCGTGGTATGGCTTTGAGGTCAGCTGGGACGATGCAGAGAGCTCAAAAGAGGTTGTTGCGGATGTCTCGCTCAATCCTGAATTTACGGATTTGGTCTATGACAATTTTGTGATTTGGAGAAGATCTAATCCAGTCAGAAGATACTATTTCCGTGACAACATATTATCCGGTAGGGAATACTATGTTCGCCTCAGGGCCAGGAACTATGGAGGTCCTTCATTGAATATTTTTAATGGCACTACTAAGAACTCTGAGGTATTGATGGTGAAGACTGCACCTAAATTCCCTAATAACATCCAGCCATTTGATATTACCGGCACTAGTGCCAAGATTAGATGGGACTTTTCAGTAGGGGCCGACTATTATTTTGTCCAAGTCTACGAGGCCTCTTCGGGCTTCGGTCTGAACGAAACAGTCACAGGGAATGAAGTGACTTTTATTGGACTAAATCCTAATAAATATTATACCCTCCGGGTATCAGCCTGGAATTCTACTGGTGGATCATATGCCGCATTTGGCCCTACTTTTAGAACGTCAAACGCAGGCAGTAGAATAGCTTCTGAGCCAGCTTTGATTCTGAAGCCTGATCCTAAGGACCTAATTCCCCAAGAGAAGACCCTCAAGTTTGTTCGTGTATTTGACCTGCAAGGAAGGGGTCTTGGCAGCTTTGACCTAACTGATGGCAGTTTGGACTACATGAGAAAGTTGCCTGCCAATCAGTTGTTGATCCTGTACGAAGAATATGTTGATGGTTCGGTAAAGGCTAAGAAGATATTCAGGAAGTGAGTATGCTCTCTACTCAGATGACTGAGAAGGGAGTTTGTATTTTGAGTGTTTATTGTGCTGTACAAATAACTTCTCCTTACTCCCTGGAAGGGTTGGTCGGAAAGTGTTTTAAAGAGTGACCAAAGCTGCGTTATAGGTGAAGACGGTGAGGAATTCATAGCTGTTTTTTCGCTCCGTAAGAGATAAAGGATTAAATAATCAGCGAACTTATTTCTCGTAGACAATAAGCTTTTGTCAGCTTAACCGCTTGACTCTATCGATTCATTTCGTACTATATACGCATCGAGTGTTATGCGCATCATCCTAAGTTGTCAAAAAGATAGGTATCTAAATTCAAAAAGATACGTATCAAATTGAGAAATGATACGTATCTCTTTTTTTGTGCATGATGAGCTATTGGTCCGAACTTGACTACTAACCTCAGGGTCTGTCCTGAAGTGTGATAGGGATTAGTTAGATGAAACAGGATGTTGGTACAAAACACCATGAAAAGAAAAAGGCGTCCCGCTCCAGCGGGACGCCTTTTTTAGGAATATATTCTAAAAGAGATTTAATCTCTTCTTTGTCCTGTTCCGTAGTTGACATCCTGTACCCGGGTGATACCTGAGTAAGAAGTATAATTACCTGAACCACTGAAGGTCTGCGTACTGCCAGGAGTGTTGCCATTCACATAACCCTGACCACCTTGGTCGACCGTGACTTGAGTCACTCGTCCACCACTTACTGTGGCTGTAGCAGCAAAGCCACTTCCTTTGACTGCGTCTATAATTACAGCAGGTGCCGCATTGTAGTTGTCACCAGCACTAGTCATAGTGATAGCAGTGATCACACCATCGGTCACCTCGATATCTGCCTCCGCAGGATTGTTATAAAGGTTCCGAGTATCCGGGTTATAAGATAATCCGGGATCAAGGAAGATCACTCTTACATTTCCAGGGCTAACATAGCCAGTTCCTGCGTTGGTTACATCAATAGATGTCACTCGGCCATCTGTAAGGTTGGCCGTAGCCGTGGCACCAGTGCCATTTCCTGAGTCATCTACTATAATAATACCCGGAGCAGCCAGGTAGCCCGCACCTTCATCGTCAATTTCAAATCCACTGATACGTTGCTGATCAAATTCCGCATCTGCAAAAGCACCATTACCAGATACGATAGTAATTCCAGGCGTGCCGTAATAACCAGAACCCACATTGGTAATGTTGATACCAGCTAATCTTCCTTCAACTCCCAAGATTGCAGTAGCAGTTGCTTGCGCTGATCCTGGACCATTAAAGTCCGGCTCGTCAATTACGACCAAGGGAACGTTTGAATAGTAGATACCATCTGATTCTTCGGTTCCTTCATTTGTAATATCGATAGTTTCTATAGAAAGCCCTTCTCTGATTGCGCTGGCAGCAGCACCATTTCCAACACCTTCTAGGTTGAATCTCTGGCCAACGCCATATCCCTGTCCTCCACTCGCAGCGATAGTTGCTATTTCACCATTTACAACTGTGATACCTGAGAATGTTGCATCTATACCAGTAACTCCACCTTGAGGGA
Organism: Cyclobacteriaceae bacterium HetDA_MAG_MS6; assembly: GCA_019192485.1. Lineage (GTDB taxonomy): Bacteria > Bacteroidota > Bacteroidia > Cytophagales > Cyclobacteriaceae > MS6. The sequence goes on from JAHCMJ010000038.1 coordinate 8,033, forward strand.
CGACATTTGGTACATCTGTGTAAAAATCACCACTATTCAAGATGGTAATGCCTGTAATGCCTCCGTTTACGTCCACAGCCGTTATTTCTGCAACCGCATTTATACCTGAAGTCACAAAAACAAATGGCGTTGTATTGGCTGGATCAAGGTCAGATCCAGTGTTGGTCACATTAATGTCAGCCACTGAGCCATTTGTATTTAAAACCGCTACTGCATTGGTGGCATCTGTCTGGGCATTGAAATCCGCCACACCGGCTGAGTCAAGAAATGCTGAAAAAGAAAATAGGACATTAGGGGCAGATGCGAAGTCTTGTCCGCCATCATCGACGAGTACTTCTGCCACACCACCATTTCCTCCACTTGACAATAGGGAAGTAACAATAGCAGATGCGTTCCTTCCCTCAGTGATTTGGATAGAAGGATCACTTGTGTATCCACTACCACCGTCTGTCAAGGTGACATCAGTCACCACACCATTAGTGACGGTAGCAGTTGCAGTAGCTTGCGTACCTCCGGCAGGAGGAGCAGAGATAAACACTCGCGGAGTTCCCTGATAGTCTTGACCTCCGCTTTCGAGGTTGATGTCAGTAATCGTACCTGTGCCATCAATGGTTACTCTAGCTTCAGCACCTCCTCCAGCTTCGAAACTTACATCAGGAGCCAGCGTAATGTTAGGTACAAACGTTTCGGCTACTTGTGGACCAAACACCGTAGAAACGGTCTCTTCCGTCACATCTCCATTGGTCTGTAGGAAGTAAGTCTGATCAGCTACTACGTCAGAGTATTCCAACTCGATCGGTAGTCCATCGGCCGCAGCGGGCAAATTGAATGAGTAGTTGCCACTAGCATCTACTGCTGCCTGGAATACGGGGCTATAACCATACGATATAATATTGTCAGCAAAGAAATTCTGATCGCTGTTCTGTACATATCGCTCACGGAATGTGAAATTATCCGTATCGATCAGCGCCAGGAAGTTAGTACCTTCCGGAGCTAGTTCCTTACCAGGATTAGTCAAATCTGTTTCGATATTGACCCTACCAGTAAGCGTGCTTGTATTGGAGCCAGTGGTAGAGAAAATCGCAAACGCATGTCCGAAGCTCCCCTCATTGAGGAATACCAGGAAGTCATCGTTAGTGCTGATGTCTCCGTAGCTCTCATCATCTACATCCGGAACAGTCTCCGTACTCCACTCAAAGGTGGTATAACCGTCAGCAGAAACAGAGCCCTGGAGGATACCAAAACCGACATTGTCGAAGCTAGCTAAGCCGTCTTGAGTCGTAATGGATCTGGTTTGGCCGTACTGAGATATGGAAATAGTAACGTCAGTACTAAATCCTTCAGAACGGCTATCCTCAAAGCCAGTAACAGAGGTATTGCTACCATCATACACCAGCACCGTATAGGCTAGTGGTAATTCTTTTCCGGCGGTAAAAGCAATGGAGTCAACGCGAGCGAGCGAATCAACAAATTTTCTGTACTCTAAAGAGTCCATGGCAAGAACAAAACGCAGTGAATCACCAGTTGTCTCGTCCTCAATCAGATCAATAAGATCTTCTACTTCTTTTTTCAAGTCATCGACGTCGCCATCGTCGTCGCTACAGGCGTACATTAGGAACAGCCCAAAGGCAAGGGCTAATGCGGTAATCTTTCTCATGATTGTAATTTGATTATTTGCCGCTAAACTATAATTATTTCCAGTCCGATGCAATACCTTTTTTTAGGTAGGCAACTATTGTCCGGGTATTTGGAAACGTAAAAAAGCAATCGTTTGCGTATAAGACACAAAAAAAGCCCGACATATCTGTCAGGCCTTGCTGTATATATTTTTTTTTGAAAGGGTGATTACGCAAGCTGAGCGTCAATCTTTTGACTGAGAACAGCCTTTGGGACAGCCCCCACTTGCTTATCAACAATCTCACCATTCTTAAATACGAGCAATGTAGGTATCGATCGGATACCAAACTGGGCTGATACTTCAGGGTTCACATCCACATCTACCTTACCCACCACCGCTTTGCCGTCATAGTCAGTGGCCAATTCCTCTACTACAGGGCCGATCATTTTACAAGGACCGCACCACTCTGCCCAAAAATCCACTAATACTGGCTTATCAGAATTTATTACTTCCTTGAAGTTTGCATCCGTAATCTCAACAGGTTTTGACATTTTATTATTAGTTAAACTTGATAACTTTCAATTTCCCAACGTAAAGATAGATCGAATTGTTCGGTATCTAGTATGCACTCGATCAGCTTTGTAGCATAAGAGACATTTGATGGTAGCCAGCACTAATGGAGCGACTTTTTTGGCCCATCTACCACTTGCACTCCCGTCCTCCGCGCAATTCCGGCGTGCTGCCCACGGCCGGGGCTATTTTACTTACATTTTTTTCACTTTACCACCCAATCTTCATATAGCAATCGCTTAGGTGAGTACCTTATACCTCACCTCGTCCATAGAATCCAACTCCTTGATCAAGGCATCAGAGGGGTCTATTGAGCCCTTTCGACTCAACATTTCCAGGTTGATCATCCGATCCTCGTAGGGCCCTAGTACACTCAGTCGTAGTACACCTTTTCCCGGATGATTCTCTACTAACTGCTCCAATTCATTTACCAGAACCGTATTTACATCTTCCAGTCTCATCTGGACCTCAAGTCCCTTCGCCATTTTTTCTCTGATGTCGCCGAGATATTCGATGTTGCTGATCTTAAATTCCAGTTCTTCGCTATTCCATCGTGGTTGTACGCTGCCGGTAACATACAGAAACCATCCAGTTTCGAGATAACTTTTGAATTTCAAGTAAGTATCAGAAAACAGGAAGAAAGAATGATTGTCATTGAAATCCTCTAGCGTCAACTGACCAAAGGGAGTGCCCTTCTTGGATAGCCTGTGCTGGACACTACTCACCACGCCGCCGATCTTGAGCTCCCGGCCTTTCAGGTTTTCCAGCTCTTTGAGATCACCAAGCTTGCCTCGTGTCAGAAAGTCCATCTCAAACTTGTACTGATCCAGAGGATGACCAGTAATGTATAGCCCGACCATTTCACGCTCAATATTGAGCTTTTCAATTTCGCCATATGGCTCCACATGACCTGCTCTGGGCTTCATACTGGCCCCGCCCTCGCCGCCTCCACCAAATAAAGAGGCCTGAGCACTTGCCTCCTCTTGTTGCATTTTATTAGCGTATCTAATAGATTTCTCGATTAGGGAAGTGCCATCATCGTCGGGGTCCACATATTGACGCCTATGATAAGTGGGGAAGCAATCGAATCCTCCCGCTTTTGCCAGGCTTTCGAACGATTTCTTGTTGACGGCCCTCAGATTGACTCTCGTAGCAAAGTCGAAGATATCATCAAAGTGTCCGTTTTCCGCTCGCTCCTGGATAATGGCCTGCACTGCTGACTCACCAGTCCCTTTAATAGCGCCCAGCCCGAAGCGGATTTCTCCCTCCTTGTTGACCATGAAATGCTGATCCGATTCGTTGACATCAGGTCCCAGGACCGGGATCGTCTGATTACGACACTCCTCCATGAAGAAACTGACCTTATCAATATTACTTTGATTATGGGTAAGTACGGAAGCCATGTATTCCGCAGGGTAGTTGGCTTTGAGATAGCCCGTATGATAAGCTACTACCGAATAGCAGGTGCTATGCGACTTGTTGAAGGCATATGCCGCAAAAGCTTCCCAGTCTTTCCAGATTTTTTCCAGTTTTTCTTCAGGGTGGCCTTTTTCTTTGGCTTGTTCGACGAATTGGGGTTTCATTTTATCCAAAACGTCTCTTTTCTTTTTGCCCATGGCCTTCCGTAAGACATCAGCTTCACCTTTGGTAAACCCAGCCAATTTTTGAGAGAGTAGCATGACCTGCTCCTGATATACCGTGATGCCATAGGTTTCAGCCAAAAACTCCTCCATATCCGGCACATCGTAAGTGATGGGAGAGCGTCCCTGCTTCCGAGCAATAAATTCCGGGATGTATTCCATTGGGCCTGGCCTGTAGAGGGCATTCATAGCAATCAGGTCTTCGAACCTGTCAGGTTTTAATGCCCGTAAATGCTTTTGCATGCCGGGAGACTCAAACTGGAAAGTGCCGTTAGTCTCACCGCGTTGATATAGCTCATAAGTCTTTGGGTCATCCAGCGGGATAGCGTCGATATCAATTTCGATACCATGTCGCTTTCTGATATTTTCAACAGCCGTTTTGATGATGGATAGGGTTTTGAGTCCCAGGAAATCCATCTTCAACATACCCGCGGATTCGACAACGCTGTTGTCAAATTGCGTAACCAGCAATTCAGAGTCCTTGGACCTGGCCATCGGGATGAACTTGGTCATGTCATCCGGGGTGATGATCACACCACAAGCGTGGATACCTGTGTTTCGCAGCGAACCCTCCAAGACCACCGCCTGATTCAATACTTGAGCTGGTAGATCTGATCCTTTGCGAAGTTCTTTTAGCTCCGGTACCTCTTTGAATACCTGTGGAAACTTAGTGCCGGGTCGCTCAGGCACTTGCTTAGCAATGGCATCAGTATCGGGCAGTGGCAACTCCATAACGCGACCAGCATCGCGTATAGCAGACTTTGGAGCCATGGTACCGTATGTGATGATCTGTGCTACCTGGCTAAATCCATACTTATTGACAACATATTCGATGACCTTTTCGCGCCCCTCGTTGTCAAAGTCAATATCAATATCGGGTAGTGAGACCCTATCAGGATTGAGAAAACGCTCGAACAGGAGATCGTAAGCGATGGGGTCTACGTTGGTGATCCCAATACAATAGGCTACTGCGGAACCCGCAGCAGAGCCTCGACCGGGACCCACTGAAACGTCCATTTCACGAGCTTTGGAGGTGAAGTCCTGTACAATCAGGAAGTATCCCGGATATCCAGTATTCTCAATAGTAGCCAGCTCAAAGTCCAGGCGCTCCTTGATCTCTTCTGTTACTTGATCATAGCGCTTCTCAGCACCTTGATAGGTGAGGTATTTCAAGTAAGCATTTTCTCCTCTCTTACCACCATCTACTTCATCTTCCGGGTCTTTGAATTTTTCCGGAATATCAAAATTTGGTAGTAAAACATCACGCTCAAGCTCGTACTGTTCTATTTGGTCTACAAGTGCCGCGATGTTTTCTATAGCCTGAGGACAGTCCCTGAAGGACTCCTTCATTTCATCCTGACTCTTGAAGAAATAGTTTTCGTTTTTCAGCCCTGGGCGAAACCCCCGGCCTCGACCAACAGGAGTGCTTTGCTTCTCATTTTCTTTGATACAAATGAGTACATCATGGGCCTTGGCATCTTTTTGTTCCAGGTAAAACAGTTCATTTGCAGCGATTAGCTTGACCTCATGTTTTTGTGCAAGAGAGATCAAAACCTCGTTGAGGTGATTTTCCTCATCCAGGTCATGTCGATTGAGTTCCAGGTAAAAGTTCTCGCCGAATACATCTTTCCACCAAAGCAGGGCTTCCTCAGCTTGAGTTTCACCCACATTCAAAATAAGATAGGGGATTTCGCCGGCAAGTCCTCCGCTCAAAGCGATTACATCCTCACAGTAGGTCTTGATCAATTCCTTATCGATCCTGGGATAGAGGCCGTAAAGTCCTTCCATATAGCCTAATGAACTCAATTTGGCTAGGTTTTGGTAGCCATTTTTATTCTTGGCCAGAAGTACTTGTTGAAATCTTTTGTCAGGATTGTCCTTAGTAAACTTGGTTTTGGTCCTCTCTTCGGCTACGAAAAACTCACAACCCACAATGGGTTTGATGCCAGCGCTTATAGCAGCTTTTACAAATTTGAAGGCGCCAAACATATTGCCTAAGTCCGTCATAGCCACTGCGGGCATTTCCAATTCTTTGGCCTTGGCCACAATGGACTCGACATCAGGTGTGGCCTGCAATACCGAATACTGAGAGTGTACATGCAAATGAGAAAAGGCACCTTTAATGTCTTTGACTTCAACGAGGGTATCTCCAACCTTTCCGTCAGACTTTTCTCGTATCCATGCAAAATTGGCAGCATCAAGATCAGGAGCTTCGTAGATGATCTCCTCGACTTCCGTAGACTCGAAAGGGGGGATGATCTGCCGCCTTAGACATTCGAAAAATGCCTTTGCTGTGGCATCCACGTCATAAGCTGCATCGTGTGCGTCTCCAAACCCCTGATCGAATAGCTTTTCATATAACTCGATCAGTCGAGGTTGTTTGAGCCGACCACCGATCCCACCTTGCAATTGGCAGAATTCTACTGTTTCGGTGGAGGTGTCAATATTGGGGAAATCAACGAGGATATTCTCCATATCCGTTCGCAGATATTCTGCCCCAATGATCTTATTGTCAAACTCTATATTATGACCAACGAGTGCTTTAGCCCGCTTGACATCGACTGTAAACTTTGCTAATACCTCTTTACGATCTTCACCTACTTCATTGGCACGTGCGGTGGAGATACCGTGTATTTTTTCCGCATTGAAAGGGATAGTGAAACCTTCGGGTTTGACAATGTGATTCCCGGTAGAAACCAGCTTACCCTTTTCATCATGTAGTTGCCAAGCTATCTGAACCAGACGAGGCCAATTGTCAAGTTCCTCGACAGGCGCTGATTTGTTATGAGGTAAGCCTGTCGTTTCGGTATCAAAAATCAAGTACATGCAGCGTGGTGGTTTGGATCGTTACCTGGCAATCATTCAAGTCAAGTCTGAGGATGCCATCATCTTACAAAATAATAAATCTGCAAGCAGAATGAGAATATATTCCTCACCTACTTTTCCACATACTTGAAAGAACTTTTACTGTATTGGTTTTGGTTCCAGCTTATTGGGCTTTTTGATACTTTTGGCTCTAGTCTGAATTGAACTGCAATGTATGCGTCGCCATTATAAGAACATTCCGATCAATACCTCCAGAGGAACCCATGAGATGGTCTTCCGGCTTATTTGCGACCTTCCATCAGACGCTAAAATTGTAGATCTCCCCTCTGGTGCAGGAGCGTTTACGAAGCGACTAAAGGACCAGGGGTATGATCACGTGCTGGCCGTGGATATTAGCAATGAAATGCAAATTGAACATGCACAGTTTGTGCAAGGTGACATGACTGAGGCTTTAGCCATAGAAGATAATTCTATAGATGCTGTAGTTTGTATTGACGGGATTGAGCATATCTCGAGACAGTTTGACTTTGTAGGTGAAGTGTATCGTATTCTACGACCAGGAGGAATATTTGTGTTTTCCACACCCAACATCACTTCTTTGAGATCGCGTTGGAGATGGTTTTGGACCGGGCATCATAATAAGGCTAAAAGACCACTTAGTGAGGAGAATCCGAACCCAAGCCATCATATCGCGTTGTTGTCATTTACGGATGCGAGGTATTTACTTCATACTCGGGGCCTACGTATTGAGTATATCACTACTAATAGGATCAAACTGATCAGCTGGCCCTATTTGATGTTTTATCCTGTAGTTGTATTATTAACAGGGCTGATCTACCGAAAAGAAAAGGAAAATCAGCAAAGAAGCATTAATGCCAACATTAGGAAGCAGATGCTTTCCCTGCCAGTGCTACTTGGTGAGACAATGATCATCAAAGCAAGGAAGAACAAGTCATTATAAACTTGCTCTATCTTGCCTAGTTTTAAGATGTTGTATTTACTCATCTTTCAAGGAGTTGACCGGATTAGCCCTAGCCGCCTTATAAGACTGCATACTCATGGTAAACTGCGCTACGAGCAATGCCATCGCCCCAGCCAGTAGAAATGTGATAGGACTCAAATCAGTTCGGTATTGGAAGTCGTCGAGCCAGGTACGCATACCAAAATAAGCAATTGGTGCTGCGACCACAAAAGAGATGATCACCAACTTGACGAATTCCTTGGATAGCAAAACAATAATGCTTGAAATAGAGGCTCCAAGCACTTTTCTGATGCCAATCTCCTTGTTTTTTTGCTCGGCAGTAAATGCAGCTAACCCGTAAAGACCAAGACAGGCTATGAAGATGGATAATCCTGCGAAAACAGTGAATATGCTGCCAATTTGCTGCTCTGTTTCATACATTTCCGCGAATCGCTGATCTAGAAAACTGTATTCAAAAGGTTGGCCGGGGGCGAACTCGTCCCACTTTTGCCGTAGCATATCAATAGTAGGCTGGATCTGATCAGATTGGATGCGGAAGGAGACATAACCTCTATTGTTGCCCAATTGGAAAATAAGCGGGTTGATATTGGCTCGTAGAGATTCGAAATGGAAATCTTTTACGACTCCTATTATTTTATAGGTTACGGTTATCGGGGCTTCTCGTGGTCCGTCATATGTAGATACAAAACCACCAATGGGATTTTCGAATCCCAGTTGTTTCGCAGCAGCCTCATTGATCAGGACAGCACTTGAATCAGATGGAAAATCTTTAGAAAAGGCACGACCATCAACCATTTTCATGCCAAGTGTGCTGATGTAATCATGATCGATACGATAGTTGTTGAAGACAAAACCGTCCTTGCCTGCTGCGTTTTTCCCTTTGAACCAAAGATTGTTATTATTGATAGTGCCAACGGGTAAAAAGCTTGCAATAGTACCGCTGGCAATTCGAGTATCCTGCACCATTTCTTCCTTAAATGCTTCGATTCGATCTCCCATGAGCCATGCATCATGAAGCATGATTACCTGGTTTTTGTCATAGCCTAATTTCTTGTTTTGGATAAAAGACAATTGGTCGAAAACAATTGCAGTCCCTATGATCATGATGATTGACACACAAAATTGAATCACAACTAGGGTGCTTCGAATACCGCCGCCCTTCAAACCTAAATTCAATTTGCCTTTTAATACCTCAACTGGTCGAAATCGAGATAGATAAAAAGATGGATAGCTGCCGGAGAGCAGGCTGACCACGGCCATGAAGAGTGTCGCGAAACCTAAAAATGAACCTGTAAATAAATCGTCAGCGATCAGGTTTTTGGAGGCCAGTTCATTGAAAAATGGGAGTAGGAGATAGGAAAAAGAAATAGCAAGGACAAATGATATGAGACTTATTAGGAAGGCCTCAGAAAGGAATTGTTTGATGAGTTGACTCCTGTAGGCCCCAAGTACTTTTCGGACTCCTACCTCTTTGGCGCGATTGGCGGATCTGGCAGTCGCTAAGTTCATGAAATTGATACAAGCCAGGATCAGGATAAACAGCGCAATGGCGGTGAATAGGTAGACATAGTTGATGTCACTATTGCCCTCGAGCTCTCCAAGTTTGTCACTGTACAGGTGGATATCTTTCATTGGGAAGAGATAAAAACCAGCATAGTTTCCAGCCTCCTTAAACTCTTCCAGACTCGCACCCATGTATTGCTCTACCTCCGGACCGATGTACTTGTCAATCAAGCTGGGAAACTTGGCTTCTAGTGCATTGGGATCAGTTCCTGGTTTGAGCTTGAGATAGGTGTTGAAGTTAAAGCTCAACCAAAACTTAGACTTAGCTTCTTCACGGCCTTCCATTGCTAGCAGCACGTCATAATGGAAATGGGAATTGCTTGGAAGGTCTTCATATACACCAGTCACCTCATAGTCCCGTTCGTTGTCTAGTACGACCACCTGGCCAATTGGGTCATCTGCTCCAAAGATTTTCTCAGCCGTGGTGCAATTAAGTGCTAGCGTATTCGGACGAGAAAGAACGGTCTCGGGATCGCCTTTGAGTAGGTCAAAGGTGAAAAACTTAAAGAAGTTTGAATCAGCGAAAACCACTTCCTCTTCTTTAAACGTGATATCTTTTTCCTTTCGACGGACCAGCCAATTGCCTGTGCCTCGAAGTCGTGTAGCGTCAATGACCTCAGGGTATTCGGTGGGTAGTGTGGGCCCCGCAGGAGCACTGGCAAGTGCGGTAATAAATTCACTGCTATTGATGGAACCGGAAAAATCTAACCGGTAGATGTCTTCGATGTCGGTGTGAAATCGATCGTAACTCAGCTCGTCTTTTACATACAGGGCGATAAGCACAAAGCATGTAAGTCCGATGGATAATCCCAAAATGTTGATGACTGAGTAGAATTTGTGCTTCCGCAGATTGCGGAAAGCCACAACTAGGTAGTTCTTGATCATAGGTTATCGCGTTTTTGGCCTTTGGGTTCTCATGGTATTGGATGCTTACTAAAGACAAAAGGTTGCACAATGGGTTTCCTTTTCTTTAAGTACTAATACCAAGTATTGGTTATTATACGGTAGTGTGTAATGCAAGTTACATGTATTTCTTTTTTAGCATTGGAGGTTTCCGGGTCGATTTTTCTTATTCCATTCCATGATTTTTCTTTTTCCAGTTTCTTGGTCAGAGTTTGTTTTTTTTAGATAAGTTCATTAATAACTATTTTGATAAGAGCATATGGTAAATCTCAAATATCTTGTAGGATCCGCTTTATCGTTGCCTTTACTACCTATCATGTATTATCAGGGCAAAAAGATACGAGCAGGTGTTCCTTCGTTACCTGAAGCTTCCGGCCCCACCGGAATCTGTCATTGCGCGGGCAAGCGATCTGGTCGGGATATCAGTCTCTTGACTATCGGAGAGAGCACTATTGCAGGAGTAGGGGTAACTACTCACGAGGTTGGATTCACCGGTACTCTTGCCACTGAGCTTTCCAATGCTTTGACAACAGACGTTCGATGGCGGGTTTATGCACGTAGTGGATATACAGCGAAAAAGGTAAGGGAAAAGATAGTTCCTCAGATCGTTGAAGACACCGCGGACTTAATCGTCATAGGCCTCGGTGCTAATGATGCTTTCAAATTGAATAGACCAAGTCGGTGGAGGACTTATTGATGACCTCAAAGGTAAATTCCCCGAAGCGTACCTCTTTTTTTGCAATATGCCTCCTATCAAGGAGTTTCCGGCTTTTACTCCCCTGATCAAGTTTACCATTGGCAATCTAGTAGAAATCCTGGGTACAGAACTTCACGGGGCTGCGAAGCACCTCCCAAAGGTATTTTACAATCATGATGTGATTACGCTGGAGAATTGGATGAATGACATAGGTATCGAAGCAAGTCGGGCTGACTTCTTCAGCGATGGAGTGCATCCGTCAGAGCTGACTTACCAGATATGGGCAAAGGATATGGCAAACTGGATCATCAATGAGAAAAAAATCACGTTTGATTGAAGACCAATTGCTAACCATACTTCTTATAGATCCTACCTTCCCTCTGATTTAGATAATACCTATGTCAGGTGTTAGGAAAACGAACATAACTCCTTTGTTATCGAAGAGAATTCCGCGCTTATCGAAATTCGATCTTGGACTTGAACATATGGCCTTAATTTCGAAGTATGCTTTAGGAAGAAATAATCATTTATTTTGAAATAAGCTCCAAAACAACAATCTGGTTGGATAATTCCCTGTGCTCCCCTGGAGCATGGGGTTTCTTTTTTATGGCTCTATTGTCGAATAAAAACCTCAGTTAAGCAAATTGTGAACCGAACAGGATTAGTCGATACAGCTGAAAACAAGTTGTTTTCAAAAGTAGCTGCCTTAAAAATCCAACACTTGGTAAATCAGATATCGAGTATATGCCCTGCGTTATCGGAGCAAACCAGCTACTTATCGAAACTCAGTGCCATAAGCCAGAGCCTTCCTATAGTTTTGGGTTATTCTCTATAAGGGAATTGTAGTTCATAGTTTGGGTTTTAGTTTAAAATGGTGATCATTTGATGAAATTGATCCGTCCTATTCCCTGTGTTTTCACGAGCATGGGGAATTTTTTTTGCAATACTGTGGAAGTTAGTCAGCTGAGTCATTTTTGTGGAGTCACGCAGGTTAAATTCAATCCTAACTTCATCGTTCTAAGAGAAAATGTCTAGCCACTTTTTGCGGTTGGAGTTCACCTCTGGCTAATCGAGTAAAAATGACTCCTTATGTATTGAAATGGGACTTTGGGCTAATACCAACATTGATATCCTTAATCGTTAGATATGTTTGTTTCAAATAGTGAGTAACTATAGCTGATTCTTAATGTTGAAAGGGCGGCAATTCCGTCTGAATTGCCGCCCTTATATATTTTGACGCTATAGGTTTTTCTCGAATTTGGATCGACGAAGATAGTAGTGCGGTTAACGAAGCTTTACAATTACTTATCGAAGTTTTCCTTCGCAAAAGCATCTGAGTACCTATCTTCATCATGTTCTCAAAACAGTAGTTTAGGAAACAGTAGTTTATAATAGGTGAATTTTTTTAGTCTTAATTCCCTGCATTCTTTGATTCGCAGGGAATTTTACTTTACAGATAAGTATGCAGGTCAGACTTAAAATGCCATGACCTTACTTAGATCCAGCAGAGTTCAGTGCCAACCCAATTCCTAATTCAACACTCCACAACTTGGTATCATTGAAGTCAAAAGCACTGTTATCAAAGTCAGAGTCGTTGTAGACACTGTTGAGAGAGTGGTTTACTCTGAGATCAAGTATCAGCAGAGGGTTTGAGTCTCCCATGAAGATATAGGTGACACCAGCATTTACAAAAGTTACGATGGAGGCTTCATCGACCGGATTATCACTTCCATCCCATTTCTGCTTGACATCGTCACCAGACCCTTCAAATCTATTATTTCTCAGTACATTGTTAAGGGTCAGACTGGGTGTAAGACCAGCATATACCGAAAATTTGTCACCTATATCCAATCCGAAATTGACTGGAACTGAGAGGTATTCTAACTTTGGTCTGAGCTTAAACCGTTCATCCGTTTCACTTCCACTAGAAGATTGCAGGACGACATCATCTGTTTTGAAATAATAGCTATCTCCTGCTGTCATATACTTGAGACCCGTTTTCAAGAATGTTTTCTCACCTAAGTAAAAGTCACCTTCCACGGCTATGTAAAAACCAGGCCTTAGTGCGTTTTTGACTTCGGAAGTTACGCTGCCTCCTGCATTGATATACTCTTCTCTAAAGGTATCAAAGCCATATTCGGAGATGAGATCAGTATTGAAAGAAGAAAATGTAGCTCCAACTAAAAAATCAAATCGTTTTTGAGCGATCAGAGATTGACTGAAACAAAGTGCGAGTAAAAGTAAAAAGCGATTCATAGTGGTAAAAAATTTATAAAGTGAAAGTTAGAAGAATTTTTTATTCGCTTCAGAAGCCTATCAACTCCTATCCTCCGGGAGTAGATTTTGTACTTTTCTGTCACTGAGTATTATTTTAACTATATTCGTGGCACTTATCAACCTAACTGACGAACTCATCCTGACCTCCGAAGCATTCGTCTATTTCGTTCCGCTATTAGCAATGCTTTTCATGGTTGGCTGGAGAGTTCCGTTAACCTTCAATGACACTTATCAGATACAAGTACAATAGCACCCAGGATCGAGAATTTGCAAATACCCTCAAATCTCGAGTGAATGCTTTTTTGAGCACTGAGTGCGAGTCTCGATGTGGAAATGCACAGATGCATCTTAAGTGTATGACGATGTTCGCCATGTACCTGGTACCGTATGGTCTTATGATGACTGGGCTGGTGACGTCCATATGGATTTTGTACTTGATGTGGATCACTATTGCTGTTGCCAAAGCGGGAATAGGTATGGGTGTCATGCATGATGCGATTCATGGGGCTCACTCTAATCGGAAATGGGTCAATAATTTGCTGGGACAATCTATGAATCTTATCGGAGGCAATGCGTACGTCTGGCGTATCCAGCATAACGTTCTGCATCACACCTATACCAATATTCATGAGGTTGATGATGATATAGATATTCCTATTTTGCTGAGAATGTCTCCAGATCAAAAACGATATTGGATTCATCGTTATCAGCATCTATACGTTTGGGCACTTTATGCTTTAGCGACTTTGTTTTGGGTAACGAGCAAAGATTTTATCCAACTCAATAAATACAGAGATCGCAACATGTTGAAAGGCAATAAAGAGTATTTGAGGAGATTACTTAACATTATCGGGTGGAAAGTGCTGTACTATGGATACATCTTAGTATTGCCGATTTACGTACTGCCAGTTTCTCCAGGCCAGGTTGTCCTGATGTTTTTGGTAATGCACCTAGTGGCGGGGACAGTGCTTAGTTTGATCTTTCAACCTGCTCATGTGTTTTCTGATTCAGTTTTTGTAGAACAAGATGAAGAGCAGTTGCAGCATAACTACATGGTTTATCAATTCCTTACTACCACTAACTTTACTTTGAAAAACAGATTTTTATTTTGGTTGGCAAGTGGTCTAAACTATCAAATAGAGCATCATCTATTTCCCAACATTTGCCATGTACACTATGAAAAGCTATCTCCTATAGTGAAAAAGACTGCTAGCGAATTTGGTATACCGTACTACTGTCAGGAAGGTTTATTAAATGCAGTGAAAGGTCATTATCGATTTTTGAAGCAATTAGGGAGATCCCGTACCCTTCAAGCGGCTTGAAATAGGTTTTAATCTATGGTGATAGTAGCTGATAGACTACTATTAGCGGAGGCTTAATGATCTATTCTAGGCCTTCTCGGTTGCGTTAGATGCTGGTAAAACTGAGTCTGCTCAAACGCCTGATCTCTATTTTCTTCTTCATACTCCAGGTTTACCCGTTGCTCTATGAAAGTAAATGGACATCATATCCTCTTTCTCCTTTTTCGAGATCTAATTGCTTTTTTGGTTCACTGGTAAAGAGGACCGACAAGGAGAGATTGGTATCAAGAACTTTATTTAGTTAGTTTTTTAGTTTGCCATCATGAAATGCTGCTCTATGCCAATACCCATCTTGCAATACCCACGTGTGGGTGACGAGAAAAATCTTGGAGTAAGACTTTCCGTTCTCCAATCCCTCTGTTACGACTTTGCCGCTGATTGTAGCTGCCGCACCGTAGAGGATGACCTGTATATCCTGCATTTCATACTTACTAACGGTTAATGTCCCCGCATCCAGTTTTGCTCGTCTGGATTTGACATAATTTAGCCACTGTTTCTTATTGTACGGTCCAGATGAGCCGTTGCTATGCATATAGTCAGCGGTAATCATCGAAGCCAGCTTTTCAGCATCAGCCGAAATGAATGCTTCGTTAAATGACTCAAGCCTGTTGAGGAGTTTTTCCTTCTCAGTTGACGTTTGGATTGATATCAAGAAGATAATCGCCAAATACTTCATAGGCGTTTTAGTTTAAAACTAAAGCAAAGTGCCCAGCAATGTCAATACCCTCTGTCCTTTGAAACGAGCTTTTTGTCGATTTTACGGACAGACTAATCTTCAATTACATTTTTCTTCTTAACAAGAATTTCTTTTTCCCTATTGCTACTGTCTATGGTTCTAATGACGTAGACATCATCTGCGACTCTCAATACTTCTCCTTGATAGATGTTTCCGAGTAGTTTGAACTTGACAATTTTTCCTTTAGCATCTTTTGGAGCTGAATAACGGATAGGTTTTTTCTCGTTTTCAACTGATTTCACTTTTACGCCATTGTTTTTGATCAGCTCAGGAGTGATCTGCATCCTTTTGACCTTAACTATGTTGTCCACGTCCAGATAGTTGACGGTCAGTGTATTGCCATCGTGTTTCAATACACGACCTCGGACTATTCTGCTGTATCGACCTTGAAATTCGACAGAATCACCGGGGGCAAAGTAACGATGCTCCTCGGGGTTTACGAAACGGTCCAGTACTTCTAGGGAGTTGTATTGCCTTTCATCAGAAAAATCAATGACCTCGGCAGTCATAACCACTTTTGATATCATAACAGGCCAGAAGAAATGCACTTTGAAGTCAAGAGTAGTTTGTCCCAATGCCTGCCCCGGTAGCAAGGGATTGCTTTCATAAAGATTGCGCTTAGCTTCCAATACTAGCGCATCTTTTTTGGTTCCTCCTATGCCAAAGATATGTGAAGTACGAGCTGTTCCCACTGCGATCGATGAGATAGAAAATTGATCATTGGAAATAGCGGCACCGCCATTTCCTACCATT
>JAHCMJ010000371.1 GCA_019192485.1 Cyclobacteriaceae bacterium HetDA_MAG_MS6
TATGATTTACACTCATGTCGTTTTCTGCTACAGCAATGATCTTGTCATCCATTTCGCCGCCATCCAGCATTCTCATGGCTCCGATGACTTTGGCGGTCAGAAGACATAATGGTACCACATCGATTTTGCATAGTACCACAATATCCAGTGGATCTTTATCATCACAATAAGTTCTTGGGATGAAACCGTAATTCGCTGGATAATAGACAGCGGAGTAAAGTACTCTGTCTAATTTAAGTAGTCCCGATTCTTTGTCTAGTTCATATTTGGCTCTGGTATTTTGTGGGATCTCAATGATGGCATTGACAACTTCTGGAGCACTTTCTCCTGGAGGTACAGCATGCCAGGGGTTGGAGATATCGACTATCATGTATTCTTCTTTTGATGCCAAGTTAATAGAATCAAGAGGTGAATCATAGCGATACGATTCTTTTGAAAGACAATGTTGGGTCCGGGGCCAAACGAGATGATTCGAGTATCAGCTTGGTAAGGTAATAATCACCTGAGTGCCTATATGTTGTGTGGAATCAAAATGAATACTGCCCCGATGCTCGGCCACGATCTGATGGGAAATGTATAACCCAAGGCCCAATCCCTTGCCAGGCTCTTTAGTAGTAAAAAACGGATCTTGTATCTTCAGGAGGTCTTCTTTGCTAATCCCACACCCATTATCTCGAATAGAAACCTGGACATCCTTACTTTTCTGTACATCTATTTCAATTTCTCCTACATCCTCAATCGCATGAATCGCATTGCTAAGCACATTTATAATGACTTGATGCAACTTACCTGAGTTTCCTTTTATGATAATTTCCCGATCTGTATAGTTCCTTCTAACGTTGATTTTTTCAACCATTTGACTACTTAGGATAGACAAACAGTTTTCCAGAATGTCGATCAGATCACATTGCTCATTCAGGTCTCCGCTTTGTCTGCTAAAATTGTTCAGACTTTTCACAATACCCGAAGCTCGGTCCAAGCCTTGCCTGATAAGCGCTATTGGCTGCTCTATTGCAGATTGAGATTCTTTAGGAATAGTCTTGATCTCTTTCCTGAGACCATCCACACCTCCGTTGATATAGTTGAGTGGGTTGTTGATTTCATGACTGACTCCAGCAATGAGCGTCCCTAAAGAGGCCATCTTTTCGGAGTGAATGAGTTGTGTCTGTGTCTCCTTAAGTTGCTTTAGCGCCAACTCAGCTCGTTCTCTGGCTACGACAAGCTTCCTTTGTGTGGCATTTCGATTTTTGAATACTGCGTATAAAACGAGAAAGGTGAGCCCAAAGGAAAACAAAATGTGAAATGTGTTACTTAGTGCAGCGACATCAGGAGGTAGGTTGACTTGGTAGATTACTTGTCGTGGTAGGAGGAAACTTAGGATGATACTCAAGACTGGGAAAGCTCCTGCGATCAGAAGGTACCGACGCTCAGTAGGCAGGTGGAAAAAGAATGGTAGACAAAAGAGAATGGGAAAATATGAGGTGAGCGCAGAATAATCTACATTGAAAACATGGTAGGTAACCCATAGACTAAAGCTATTGAGAAAGAAAAGAATCGTTTTTGAAAGACCATATCGTTCTTGCCAGTTGAAATAGAGCGCAAGAAATGTCAGTAGGATCATACTACCGGACAGGAGACTGGAGAAATATTGCTTGAAGTAGAACCCATAACCCACATAAAACATGTAGGCAATGAGAGGTATCATGGCAACAATATTAGTCAAGCGTACGATCTGGGCCTGTTCGATCTTGAGCTTATCGGTCACTCCAAGGCTGACGAGTTTCTTAAACATCGAAGGATTTATTACTGCTCAGCGCCAAATGAGAAGGATTTTTTACTCGCAAAAATCGCATACTTAGTGGAAGAATGGAGCTCTATCTGCCTAAAAATCTTACCTTTTTGCTGTTGAATAACGTATTGAGTACACCAAGCATAATCGCCTCACCAAAGTAGTCTGCTCCATATGGATTAAAGCTATCGTATCTGGGTGTACCTTCTTGACTAAAGAGATTCATATTAGCGGTTGGCGCAAAGGAACGATATTGTGTTACGCCCTCTTGGTCTACATAAAAGGTCATATCGAGGTTAGTAGCCGATTGATTGATGGAAATTACTTGTAGGCCTTGATGTTGATAATCGTTGTAGAAAGAATTGTTGAATCGGGTTTTGGTGTCAAGATTGAAAACTAAGCCTATGGACTTCTCGCTTATAGCCAGCGAAGAAGACTGAAAGAAAGCATTTTTCGATTGGGAGAACCCTAATTGTGCGGTAAAACAAAAAAAAATGACGACTGGAAGAAATCTCATGGTTACCTTTTGTTCTAAGTTAACAATTAATAGGCATAAAGGGATCAGACTATTGATGATTAATCAAATCGCATAAGTAGTTGATCATAAAGTTTTAACTTAATATATTTTTTCTTGTTACGTAGATGTGATTTAAAAATGTAACTCTCGTTTCATTTTATTTCAGAGAGCGTAACTACCAGCTTGTAAGAGGACGTTAACCTAAATGACCAAAAAGCACTTCGTTTTTGTGTGTGCATCAATTTTGATGTGGACTTCCATGGCACAGACCGTTCAAAATGGTATGGTCGATCTATCTCAATACGACTTCACCAAAAATGGCCCATTTGCATTGAATGGTTCTTGGGTCTTTTACCCCGACGCGTTACTCTCGAAGTCCCCTTCTAATGACAGTTTGTCCATTCAGGTGCCGGGTAGTTGGGAAAAGGCTGATTTACCAGCTATCGGATTTGGCACTTACGAGCTGACCATCATCCAGCAAAGTGATGTGTCTCTTGGGCTAGACTTACCCAATATCCACAGCGCATTAAATCTATATGTCAATGATCAACTTGTCGTAAGCAAAGGTCAAGTGAGTATTGCCAAAGACAGTACCATTCCCTACAGGCAGGTGAGGCTGGTTCCTCTTTTCAATTTCGGAGACACATTACACTTAAGAATTGAAGTCGCCAACTTTCACCATAGCAGAGGAGGGGTAGATGATCCAATCGTCATTGGGAACTATCTGGATCTCAGCCGTACGCGGCAACTTGAAAATGTCCTGGATGTCTTCCTTACAGGTTGCCTGGTGATGGGTAGCTTCTTGTTTCTGGGGCTTTACTTCTTTGGTAGACGACAAGTGGTGGCACTCTTTTTTGGTTTGTTTTGTTTGTCCTATGGTTACAGAATTATTGGGTCTGGTAGTTACATTCTCCATGACTACTTCTATGTACCTCATTGGTTAAGTATCAGATTGGAGTATGCCGCCATATATTTAAGTGGCTACTTTTTTGCTGAATATGTCAGGCATCTTTTTCCCAAAGAGACGCCAAGATATCTCATCTCTTTCTTTTGTTATTTTTCGCTTTTGTGGGCCGCGCTTACCTTACTGCCTCCAACCCTTTTTACTCAACTCAATACCATTTACTTGTTTGTATTGCTTATGGCCATTCTGACAATGGCCCTGGTATATATTAGAGCTGTGCTTAACAGGCAGGTTGGAGCAGGGTACTCTGTCTTTAGTACTATTGGCATGCTTATAGTGTTTTCAGTCAAAGTGCTGGCTTATCTGCATGTCATTGAGGAGCCTAAGATGGTTACTATGGCAGGACAACTTGTGTTTTTTCTTTTTCAGTCTTTGATTTTACCCGATCGATTTTCAACGGCCTGGCGCAGGTCTACGGAAGCAGCCAAAACTGCCAACGAGGAACTGAAGGCTACGCAAAACCAATTGATCGAGTCAGAAAAAATGGCAACAATAGGGATTTTGACTGCTGGGTTGGCCCATGAGCTCAATAACCCTTTAAATGTGATTGGTGGAGTCATTGGACCTATCAAACGTGTCTTGAAGGAGATTCAGGTCAATGGTAAAGGAAAGGCTAAGAAGAAAGAAGTTTTTCAGGAAATTGATAATTTGTTGGATCACGTGTCGGAGAGTGCTAAACGTGCCACGCAGGTTATTCGAAACCTGCTCGATATTACG
>JAHCMJ010000372.1 GCA_019192485.1 Cyclobacteriaceae bacterium HetDA_MAG_MS6
CGAACCAAGGACCCTCTGATTAACAGTCAGATGCTCTAACCAGCTGAGCTAAGGAGGAATCATAATTTTTCAGCCTTACCTGAAAAGGAGTGCAAATGTATTTTTTGTAGCTAAATCTACAAAGCCTTTCGATAGAAAAATTTTGGATACCCATGCCAGCTATTATCAAGAACTTTTATCATTTAGATTGGTTCTTAATCCTGTAGCTATTTGATTTGCACCTTGTAATTGCTAAATACCGATGCAGGAAGTAAAACGCAGGAAAAAATCTTTAGAGGATTCAACAGAAAAACTGCTTAATGAGCAGATCAAAATAGAGGCTACATCTGCCGCTAACTATCTGGCCATGGCTAGCTGGTGCGAACAGCATGGCTTTGCTAACAGTGCACAATATTTGCTGCAACAGTCAGAAGAAGAGCGAGGACATATGCTAAAATTCTTCACCTATGTGTTGGAGGTCGGGGGGTCGCCTCAATCGCCAGAAGTAACCAACATCAAGCACAATTACGAGTCTTTCATGGAGATATTCGAAACTATGCTTGATCAGGAGATAGAAGTTTCAAAATCGATCAACAATGTCGTGGATCATTGTAACTCAGTGAAGGATCATACGACCGGTAGTTTCATGCAATGGTTTGTAGACGAGCAGCGAGAAGAGGAAGCCAATGCAAGACGAGCTCTTGAGCTTTTCGATGTCATTGGCAACGATGGTCCAGGTAGATATCTCATTGATCAGGAGATAGCAAAAATCGCAAAAGCAGCTCAAGCAGGTTAATCCATATCCCAGCTCATTATTTTCAGTTAAATCCCAAATAAAAGATGGTTTAGCCCTAATTTCGTGCTCATTTATCTGGTAAGATTGGAATGAGACAACATTTACTTAGGGCTGGAGCAGATGAGCTCTCTTATGAAATCAGGGGGATTGTTCGAAAAGCGGAACAACTTCAATTATTGGGATATGATGTTTTGTGGGAGAACATTGGTGATCCCATTCAAAAAAATGCTCTTTTGCCCGGTTGGATGAAAGAGATCATAGCTGGTCTCCTTTATGAGGACGAGACCTATGGCTACAGTCATTCCAAAGGGTTACTTGATACTCGACAATTTCTGGCGGACAAGACCAATGAGCTTGGTGGGGCACAAATAGCTCCTGAGGATATCACTTTTTTCAATGGGTTGGGTGATGCCATACAGAAGATATACCAATATCTGCTCCCTACATCACGCGTGATTGGTCCTTCACCAGCCTATTCAACGCATTCGTCGGCGGAGGCGGCCCATGCCAATCATCATCCACTTACTTATAAACTGGATCCCGAAAATCAATGGTATCCGGATATGGAAGATCTTTATATGAAGGTCAAGTACAATGAAAATATTGTGGGTATCATGGTGATCAATCCGGATAACCCGACTGGAATGGTATACCCCAGGCATATTCTGGAGCGATTTGTTGAATTGGCTAAGAAATTTAAGCTCTTCCTGATCTTCGACGAGATCTACATGAATATAGTTTATAATGGTGCTGATACTTGTACACTAGCTGAAGTTATCGGAGATGTGCCAGGCATTTCGCTGAAAGGTATATCAAAAGAATTTCCATGGCCTGGAGCACGATGTGGATGGGCAGAATACTACAATCGAACTGTGGATCAGGATTTTGAGAAACTTTGCCTCACTATTGACAATGCCAAGATGATTGAAGTTAGCTCCACAAAGCTGCCGCAACGATCGATACCATTGATCATGCAAAATCCTAAGTATGGGGATTTCATCACAGAAACCAATGAGAAAATTGGGCGCAAAAGCCAGTATCTAAATCAGGTATTTAAGGATATACCCCATATCAATTTTAATCAGACCAATGGAGCTTTTTACAACACCATCATTTTCAAGGAGGGTGTATTGAAAACTGGGCAGCAGATGAGGATCGAAGATGATGAAGTAAAGCATCTGGTTGAGGAATGGACTAATGATTCAAAGATGCCACTTGATCAACGATTTGTATATTACTTACTTGCTGCCAAGCAAGTGTGTGTGGTGCCTATATCCTCATTTTCCTCTAACCTACTAGGTTTTCGCATTACACTATTGGAGGAAGATCCGGAGGTTCAGGCAGAAACATTCAAAAGGATAAAAGATGGGATCATGGAGTACAGCGAGTCATAGAAATGTTGACATTTCGAGTGTGCCGGATAGATGACCTGGAAAAACTTCAGGAGATCATTGAGCAAACTTTTATGGACGCTTTTGCTCACCAAAACCAACCTCAATACATTCAAGCCTATGCAAGTGAGTTTCTTACAATAGGCCATGTAAGAAAAGAACTACTCAACCCAGAATCAACTTTTTATTTTGCCACATTGAAAACCGAGATAATAGGATATTTTAAGCTTAATCTAGGTCAGGCTCAAATGGATCTGCAGGAAGAAGGAGGAGTTGAGCTACAACGGATTTACGTAATCAACAATCACCAGGGACTAGGGCTTGGCGAGCAGATGCTGAAGCAGGCTATCAATATAGCAAAACAATCAGGGCTCCCATTTTTGTGGTTAGGTGTTTGGGAGAAAAATCTCCGTGCCGTTACCTTTTACGAGCGTCACGGATTTGAGAAGTTTGGCAAACACTCCTTCATGATGGGCGAAGAGGAGCAGTGGGATTATCTCATGAAAAGACGCTTAGACTGACTACTCAAAGACAACCGTCTTGTTTCCAAAAACCAGGGTCTTTCGCTGTAAGTGACTCCAGATTGCTCGAGACAATACTATTTTCTCCAGATCTTGTCCTTTTCGAACCAGTTCCTTTACTGAGTCCTTATGTGATATCTTTACAATGTCCTGCTCAATGATAGGGCCTGCATCGAGATCCGTTGTTACGTAGTGGCTGGTAGCTCCAATGATTTTCACTCCCCGTTGGTGTGCTTGATGATATGGTTTAGCTCCTGGAAATGCAGGTAGAAAAGAATGGTGAATATTGATTACCTTGTTAGGGAATGTATTAATAAAGTCCTGGCTTAGGATCTGCATATATCTAGCTAAGACAATGAAGTCTACTTGGTGATCAAGTAATAATTTGATCTGCTTTTTTTCTATTTCTTCCTTGTTATTGGCATCCACTTCAAAACGGAAAAAAGGGATGTTGTACTTTTCTGCAATCTCCCGGTGAGTATCGTGATTACTGATGATCAATGGGATCTCAACCTGCCAGTCTCCTGAATAATATCTCGATAGCAGGTCATACAAGCAGTGTGCACTTTTCGATGCGAAGATGGCCATTCGAGGACACTTGTCAGTGAAGTGTAGCTGCCAGGTCATTTCGTACTTATCGGCTATTTCTTGTTGAAAAGTGGATGCAATCTGATCTTTTGGAATATCAAACCCGTCAAGCTCCCACTGTACACGCATAAAGAAGACCTCATCTTCACGTTCTACATGCTCGTCAAGGTCTACAATGTTTCCTTTATGCTGCCATACAAACTGTGTAATAATGGTAATGAGGCCTTTCTGATCGGGGCAATGTATCAAGAGAATTGCCTGGTTGGAGTTGTTTCGTTTCATAATATGTTTTAATAAAAAAGAAACAGCTCATTTTTGGGTTATAGCACGAACTTAGGTGGTTTTATTGAAAAGAGCGATTGACTTTTCAGAATAGATGTCTTTCTTACTCTTTCCAAATATATAATTGCTTAAGATGAGTGGATTACTGATGCTATTACACTATATGGTTACCGCTAACCTGATGTTGCTATCAGTAGAATGCTTCTTATCTACTTACAAAAACGACCTTCTATATTAGAATTCTTTTTTTTACGCTCGTCTTTGCAGGAATAGCTTTTGGCAGATAGCATTTTTTGGATTAGTCGAGATAGCTGTGAATAGTGATCAATTTTTCTTTATGGTAAGAATTCAATGTTTCGTTTCAGCCCCTCATATTTTGTCCTTTTGACTGCCGACTTTTTGAAGACTCTTTGAA
>JAHCMJ010000373.1 GCA_019192485.1 Cyclobacteriaceae bacterium HetDA_MAG_MS6
AGCTCTGCTTGGTGGCTCCGAGTCAAGCAATGTGGTTCGTGATCTGAGCAGATGCAGTTTAAAGGGATCGCCAAACTTGGAGCCAGTCATTTGCTCTACTCTCGGGATGGCGGAGGCTATATAATCTTCCATATCGGCTATAGGCTTTACCCCTGTGTCGACCATCATACCTCCTGGGATCGCGACAAATTCATATTTGCCTTGGTGCTTTTTTTGGAAGTCTACAATGGTCTGGCTAAACCCATAGCACCAGCCACAAAGTGGGTCAAAAAGATATAATATCTGATTGGACATGATCAGGCAAAAGTAGCCGATAATTGGACAGCCTGACCTCAAGATTGGGGAGATTATAGACTCAAAAAGGAAGAGCCTGAATCACAGACCCAGGCTCCGGCGATAATTATCGCAACCTAAAGAAAATCGGTAAAGTTTGTCTCACCTTCACAGCCATACCCCGCTGCTTACCAGGAGAAAATTTTTTCGCTTTGAACAAGACCCGTATTGCCTCTTCATCACACCCACCGCCAATACCTTTGAGCACTTGAATATCTGTGATGGAGCCGTCGACATCAATAACAAATTGCAGTGTCACCGTACCCTGGATGCCATGCCTTCTGGCCATTTTAGGATACTTCATATTACGACCTACATAATCGTAGAAAGCTTCTATCCCACCAGGGTAGGAAGGCATATCCTGCACGATGATGAAGGGTTGATCTACGTTCTCATCTTCCATCGTTGGCGCTTCGACTATAAATGTCGGATTGTCAACAGGCTCAATTTCTATTGCCTTTTTGAGGTCGGCTATCTCCTGATCCGATTCGATGATTTTCTTAACAGCGGCGGGCTTAGGTTTGGGCTTGGTTAAAGCTTTGGGTTGAGGTGGTTTGGGCTCCTCGATGATAGTGTTGGGGATGAAATCAAATGCAGGAAAATCCGGGTCTTCCACCTCGATGACTACTGGATCATATTGAGATTTCCACTCAAAAGCTACCATGACCATCGATAGCGCGCAGGCTAAGCCAATAAAGAAGAAAAGTGGGGATTTTCTTTGCAGGTCATACCTTTCATTTTTCTTTTTTTCCATCACAGAATATTGTTTGGTGAATTAATGCTTTTTACCGAAGCATAAATCGTACCTACTTTTGATCTATGTGAAAATTTTTGTAGTTACCCCTGGTACTCATTCTCAAAAGCGACCAGTTTCTCTTGGATCACTTCAGCAATTCGGAACTTGGTGTTCTTCAGGATAAACTCTTCAGAGAAGTTGCAATAAGCAATAAAATAGGTGAGCTTGTCACCTTCTAGTTTGGTGAGTTCCGCAACAAAATCTCGATTAAACTTCTGCTCAATCAATCGAGTATTGTCAGCGTTTTTTCGGATTTTATGCATTTTTCTTTTCTCTTTTTCTTTTTTACTGGTGTTGTAATAAAGGAAACTTACGGGGTGAGCCAGAGCAAATAGCGGTGACTTGATCACTTTCTCATTGAGCAATTTATTCTCTGTGGGTCCTGCGGACGGGATACCAAAAAGCTGAAAGCTGGTATCGACAGATTGATATTCTAATACTTGCTGGCGGAAGGATTCTTCTGAAGGCAACTCATGGATTACTACTTCATCTAGCATGACCGTATCTCGCTCCACGTAAATACGCCAAAAGGGTCGATCCAGAAAATCGGGAGTAACAATCAGTCCAATTGAGCGATAGCCTACCATACTTATCCAAAGGCTGTCACCCGCACTAGCGATCATTTGAAACTTCCCCTGAAAAGATGAAGTAGTGCCAAGGTCCGTGGAGAGATTGCGAATGTGAGCAAAGGCAATAGCACTTGAATCAGAAAGATCCAGCAATTGACCCTTTTTGATCATTTGTCCATGAGCAAGTGCCACAGGGATCCAAAACAAAGAAAGGAGTAAAAAGACTCGCACCTTTCAAAGTTTTGGATTTTGAACGTGAAAAATTCCTTTTTAATGTTTTTTAACACAGCTCATCCATTTCAAAAGGGCCCATTCGCAAAAGGAAAAGTTGTAGAATGTAATTTGTGAAACTTTAAAATGAGGTTAGAGACACGCTTGTCAAATGGTAGCTTGATAGATTGTTCAAACCTCTTTTTTTCAGCAAGCTATTCTTTGCTGTTGTTTTTCTCTAGTTCGCGGAAATAGGCAATGACGTCTTCAGTGAAGTAGATCATGCCTTTTTCTTTGTTAGACAAAATCAACCTAGAAATGGACGAATTAGGGCGAGAAAGTAAGATTTAAAATATCCTGCAAAGAGTAAGCAGCTTCATTTACAGCCAAAGTATCTACTCCCACCTCTATCGCCGAAGCTTTCCAGCTATCGTGATACTTTGATTGTTGAATGCTTCTGATCTGCATACCCTCCTGCATAAGAGCGTAAGCCACCAACCTTAAAGTCTCCTCAGGAACGTCATCACCATAAAACAAGGCATTGGAAGGATATTTATCGAATGCCGCGTCCGCTTTTCGCTCATGGATGTAAAGGCGTAGATCCTTAAGCGCCCTAACGAAATTACCATCCGCAGGATGACGATAGTACCTAACAACCAGATCAGTACGATTTCGCCCCTCTGGCAATTGATCAATTACCCGTTTCTGATAGGACACCCTCATCTCCTCAAATTGATCTTCAGGGGTTAATGACTCAGGACTAGTTTCATCTACAAATGCCACACCTTGCTCGGTGGTTGTTGTTATAGAGTCAACTGACTTTGGGGTTATTGTTTCCTTGGGCTTCTCCTTTGCCAGTTTTGGAGGTAGCGGCTTGTCACGAATTGTCTTAGATTTGACAGCTTTTGTCGGCGTATGGTGGATGAAAGTCAGTAAGTACAGCGAGCATGTCAATGCAGCGACGGTTAGCAGATACCATCCGGGCCGATTGGGGAATTTATCAGACATTTTTACGCTTCATAAGCGAGTGACCTCCTCTAATTTACAAATTATTCCGATGATGCAAAGCCAAAAAAGAAGCCAACCTCATATTCTCGCTTCTATAAAAGGAGTCGAAAGTAGAAGATTGGCTTCTTGAAAATTTACTATTGTAAGTGTTAATTTTTGGACTTCAACTGACTGAAATCCATCGCTATCGGTGTTGCAATAAAAATGGAAGAATAAGTCCCAACCATAATCCCGATGAGCAGGGCAAAGGAAAATCCTTTCAATACTGCTCCACCAAACAAGAACAGAATGATCACCACAATAAGTGTGGTAACTGAGGTGATCAGTGTCCTGGAGATAGTATTGTTGAGAGACTCATTAAAAACAGCATGCAGCTCTGAACCTGATTTGATACCCAGGTTTTCTCTGATTCTGTCAAATACTACCACGGTATCATTGATGGAGTACCCAATGATCATCAGAATGGCACCTACAAAAATCTGATCCGCCTCAAATGACACCCCAAACATATTGGCAATGGCAAAAGCAGAAATAACGAACATCGTATCATGAAATAGCGCTACAATGGCACCAAGACCAAATTGCCATTTTCTGAATCTGACCAAGATGTAGAGGAAGATGCAGACTAAGGCAAAGATCGCTGACTTGTAAGAAGAATTTTTGATATCATCTGCGATCGTTGCACCTACTTTGGAGGAGCTGGAAATAGTGAAGTGCTCGCCATCAACCTTGCTATCGTCTTCGGTAAATCGCTTTCCGGTGAAAGTTTCCAGACCACTGACCAGCTGTGTTTTTACTTGTTGATCTGCCTCGTCAGACTCATCATCAATCAAATAGCTTGTCGTGATCTTTAGGATATTGTCGGCACCAAATGTTTTCACCTCTACGCCCTGATTGTCAAATGATTTGGCAAGTGCGGTTTTTACTTGTGATGGGGTAGGAGCTTGGTCCAACGACACGACATACGAACGACCGCCCTTGAAATCCACTCCTAGTGTGAGCCCTTTGATGATCAAGGCAATAATGCCAATCGAAATGAAAGT
>JAHCMJ010000374.1 GCA_019192485.1 Cyclobacteriaceae bacterium HetDA_MAG_MS6
GGTTGGAAAGTGGAAGGACAAAACTCCGTGCGGTTAGCAGGCCAATCCAGGCCGGACCAATATGCGCTTTATATGAGGATTGCACCAGCCTTTGCAAATAGATCAGTTGGCTTATGGATGATAGTGATTGTTATGTATATTTTCAAGGGAATACCCATATTCTCATGTTTCTACGGTATTCATCTGCTCTTATGGTGACCAAGTTTTTCAAGATATGAAAATCTGTCGATCCTCTTCTTACCCACTTGAAGTTCAATAAGTCTTTTGGGTTCTGTGCTATATAATAGGTTACCACTTTATCCGGATTATTTGGATGAACCCAGCCTGTTAGGTAGGCATACCCATCACCATGATACGTTTTTCCAGCAATTAATTTAGCAGAGTCCATTTGGATCGGTAAATCATTGATATGCTGCCTTATAAACTCATTTCCGTCAAAACTTCCGATCACAAACAAGTTGAAATTTGATAAGTCCGATTTTAATGCAAGTGTATCGGCTATTGTTTTAAGGTTAGGGTATTGATTAGCTAAATACTCTTTCAATTGACGATCACCTATGCTGTCCTTCTCAGAAGTAGATAAGATCATCAATTGATTTTCCATCTCAAAGAAGTCACCATTTTCGGGGATGTCATCTATGTTAGGAGTTCTGATAGCATCTACTTCTTCATTTAGTCCTATTATTTCCTCTTCTGTTAATTGACTTAGGCGATTAATTATTTGAGTAATAAAATTATCTAGACATCTATAGGTGCCTCTGTTTTGTTCATAGATTTTCAGTTGGTCAACAATCAGTGGAACATAAATAAATCTCCTTCCAAGTTCGATTCTCTCTTGAGACAGTTGAGAATATGATTCACCATATTTGGCGGCTTCAAATCGGCAGTTGAGGGCTCTTGTCATATGTTCATACACCACAGATTTCCATTCAAGGTATGCTTGAGCAGCCATACTCTCTTTAATTGGAGGGTGTAGATGATTGAGTTCTTCAAACTTACTCCAGTATTTATCTACTAACGGGTTTGTAAAAGAGTGTCCAAACTCATGCCAGATCAGATTTTCCAAACTTGATTTGGTATAGATAGGGATTCCACTGATTGACCTACCAGCTGAGACTGTGGCATAATGCTCCTCACTATTTTTGGATTTGATCCCAGTCCCAAAATTCCCAAACCCCAATGTGTTCAAGACCAGATGAAATGAATGATTTTCATCTTCTTCAATGCCATAGTAATTGAGCATCCTTTCTTTTTCATTGAAATCAGATAGCGTGTAGGCAGTGCTGTTTAGTAGGATGTCAAAATAATTGCCGGCAGAGTTGAAGAAATTTGAAAAATCCGTGTCTTGAGAAAAGTTTCGAAATACGGAAAGGAGCGTGTCGATTTCTGGGTGATATTTCCATTTATTATCTATGAGGTCCTCTCTAAAATTAAAATCGGATCCCAATGAATAAAGAAGTGGGTAAGGTGCATCTATAGACTGAAAGAATTTATGGAAGTTCTTCCTGTAGTAGTTAAGTGAAGGGTGTTCTCTATATGACTGGAAGTAATTCAACGCAGCGAGTTTATATTCAGCATCTACCTCGTTAATATTCGGGTTTCCTGCCATCATGTTGAATATTTCGAAAAACTCGATAATTGGATTGACGGACAAGGAGGCTTCTCCATTCAGTGAGATTTGGAATTTCTCACAATCCCGTAAGTCTTGTGCATTGGTCGGTGAAGTTAAGGCGAGCATAAGCAGTACCAAAAGCGTTGACATGGGACTGACACTTGATTTTGTTGAAATATGGTTTTTGTTGATGATGAATTCATTCAGTAACTGATAGGCGAGGTATACTATTGGTATTATCTGAATGATCATCAGCTGTGTTTCTGTCAGTCCAATTTTATAAATAGAATTAGCTACGGATACTGCAAAAGCCAATAACGTACCGATGATTCCAAGCGTTAACGAACCAAAATCTAGAAAATGCGCATACTTTTCCTCCATATTTGAAGTATGTATTTCCACTATTCTTTTGGTAAATTCTGGGTCTTTGATGGAGGTCAGCTTCTGGCCAAGTGCTTCTTTGATGATTCTATCTTCGTTATTCATTTTTCAAGATTTTTTGCATTTTTAATCGTGCCCTATGAAGGATCACTTTAATGTTTGAAGGATTTTTACCCACAATGTTTTGGATGTCTTTTATAGACTTGTCTCCCAAATAAAAAAGCTCAATTATGTTGCGTTCTGTGATACTGAGTTGATCAATTGCTTTGAATAGCTTTTGATAATTGTCTGAGTAACTGTCGTTTTCTTTTTCGTGAATTGGTTCTGAGAAAGGAGCATCTAAGAAATCTGTGGCTCTCTTCTGCTTTTTTATGTATGCTATTGCCTCGTTATAAACTATTTTGTACAACCAAGAGCTGAATTTTGACTCTTCTCTGAATCGAGTTAGGTTTTTGAGCGCCTTCAAGAAGCTTTCTTGGACAATGTCTTCGGCATCTTGAACATTGTCGGTAATTCTCAAAGCAATATTGAATGCCAACTCCTTGTGGCTATCGACCAGCTTTGTTAGTGCCTGCGCATCACCAGCTTTAGCCTTTCGGATCATATTTGACTCCATACGGGCTGGTGCTTATGGTCTTTTTATTAGTAAGTAACTGATTATAAAGCCAATCCCCCCAGATATTAAAATGGTTGACAGATATGTTATGAAACCATCCAGAGATTCAAATGAAATGACAAGGATGTGACCTAAAAGAAGTCCAATTCCAAGAGACAATAGCAAAATTCCATTTTTAAGGTTTGAAAGTTTGTTAAACTCTGACATTTCAATTCCCTCAAATGGATTCATTCCTTTTTCAATCATTTGGGTTCTTTCATTTCTTCGATTACGAATGAATTGGCTTATTAACAAAGCAGCTATAATTACCATTGCCAAAACAAAGAATGGCTGGAGCATGAAGAATTGTTCGTAGTGCATTTCTTATTGGTTTTTAACCATTAGATGCTAAATCCATAAAAGGTTACAAGAAAATAAAAGAAAATTAAGACCTAACAACGGCACCTACGAAGAACTGCGTTTGGAAGAGAAATTCCAGAAGCACGGAAGTTGCCAGGAGAGATGCTATTTCAGAACCTGCCGGCAGGCAGGTGGCTGGCGGAGCGGCGGAGATCAGATGAAACTGGCAAAAGGATGCTAGGCGCATTCGTGCTAGCAACTGTTATGTGGATTTATTTCAGCCTATTCTTTAAATCCATGCGTTCATGAAGAATTCTGGTTATCTCCACTGGTTCGTTGGATTTTAAGCGGTAGAAAATAATATGTCGATTGACTTTGTAGCCAAACAAATCGTTTTTGATTTCATTGTAGTTACGTCCAATATCGATGTTAGAACCTATAGCTTCAAATCCGTTTACAAGTTGTTGATGGTAGAAATCCGCCTGTTGTTCAGACCAGTTGTCGAAAGTGTAGTTCCAAATGTCTGATAAATCTTGGACAGCAAGATTAGTTAGTTGGTAATTACCCATTAGATCTGGCTGATTTCAACTGCTTCAAATGAGTTGATGGATCAAAGTCTTTAGCAATTCCACTATCAATACCTTGTTGAATAGCTTTCTTAAGCGATAGAACTTTACTTTCCTCTTCTTCAAGAAGCCTTAGTCCTGCTCGTACAACTTCGCTAGCGTTTTTGAAACGACCTTCTGAAATGCTGTGTTTAACAAAGTTATCAAAGTAGTTACCAAGAGAAATAGATGTATTCTTACTCATAGCTTAAAATTACCAATAATTGGTAACTTTAGCAAGTAGCATTAATTCCATATAACGCCTAACTAAGCTCTGTCGGCTTAGCCTTTTCTAGTCTCTCAAAAGTATCTGATCGTGAAGCCTTACTAGTTAGGTAGCCTTACTAGAAAATCGGACAGTTTACAAATGAACAAATCATGTAACTTA
>JAHCMJ010000375.1 GCA_019192485.1 Cyclobacteriaceae bacterium HetDA_MAG_MS6
GAATCCGAACCTATGAGCGAGCGTCGAGAAATACCTTCGATATCAATGCTATTCCGATTTTGAAAGACAAAACACATTTACCCATCGTGGCAGATCCTTCTCATGGCATAGGTATGAGAGATTACGTGGAGCCGGTGGCGCTGGCTGCGACGGTGGCTGGTGCAGATGGAGTGATATTTGAAATTCACCACAAACCTGAAGAAGCCTTTTCCGATGGTCAACAGACACTGAATTTTCAAGAATCTGCTCAGCTTATCGAGAAATTGAAAGCACTGCGAGAACTATAGCGTTTAGGGGAAAATTCAGCTATATTAGCCCGTATGGAGCCAGCTGTTTCAAAAATTCTTAAAAGCTTTTTTTCTTCCCTGGATGATGGACTGGTCTATTGCATAGATAGCAAAACCAAGGAAATTCTATTTGAAAAGAACAAATCCATAGACAGCGTTCAGCGGGTAGAGTCTTTAATGGATTTGAACGTCTTTAACCAAGCTGCTGCTAAATTAGGAGATGGTGTCAGTTACCAAACCATGATCAAGAGCGGCTCGTATATACATTTTTTAAACACCATAGATGACAAGTATCATTTAATAGCGGTGGTTCCGTCAGCAGGTGCCAATCAGGGGAAAATTAAGGTTTTGCTTTCTAGTACTTCCAGACAGATAAGAGAAAGCTAGTTTTAAGTAAAAAGACCATGATATGGTAGAGGAAGAAAGTGCAAAAAGACTTTTGCAGGATATACTTACAAACTTCCAGGAAGTGGAGGTATGTGGTGTATTCGACAGAGTTAGTAATGATTTCTTTGAAGTAGAGCAACGCTCAAAATCTTTAGACATTGCTGTGATTAACCAGATGTTTAAGGATTCCATTATTCCGGTAGCAGGTGAGGATTCAGACTTTCAGCTGTTCCTAGACTATGGGAAGAAAGGTATGTTGGTTGTACATCGGGTATCACCAAACTGGTTTATTTTTATCACATCCCCTTCAAGAGCTTATGCTTCGATCAATAGGTTTTTGGAGCAGTTACAGTTTAGTCCACCCTCACCAGAACCAATCGTCACTGAGGATTCAGAAGACCTTTCGACCACAAAAGAATTTTTGGAGGAGCTAGAATCTGCTAAGAGGATTCAGAGTTTTATTTTAACAGACCAAAAAGTGCTCGAACCACATCTGTCTGAGTATTTCCTCTATTACCAGCCAGAGTCCGTCATTGGTGGAGACTTTTACCAGTTCAAAGTATTTGGAGACATTGTATACTTGATTGTAGGTGACTGCACCGGCCATGGAGTCGAAGGAGCACTATCTACTATGACCGTAGGGTTGATATTGAACAGAGTGATTCATTCTCCTGATCAGGACCTTGCTGAGGCTATGGAACAGATCACTTCACAAATCCAAGCTTTCAATGAGAATAATCAAGCTGAAAGTGCTTATGGTATAGGCGCGGAGATTGGTATTTGCCGTGTCCATAAGAAAGAGAGCAAGATTGCTTTTGCAACCACTGGAGTACCGCTACTTCATTCCTCCAATGGAGAGATGACTGTAATCAAAGCCCGAAAAAACCATTTTAATGGGTTGGCTAAAGTGGTGTATGAAGAGCGCACTTTCAAACCAGGAGATACACTCTTTCAGTACACTGACGGCTTAGCAGATCAATTTGATGTAAATAACAAGCGTAAACTTGGTACGGTTGGAATCAAAGATATATGTAAAAACCTCTTAAACACTTTTTCTGAGAAGCAATTCACAAAGGATTTGGATGGCTTTAGGGGGAAAACTCCGCAATTGGATGATATTACCTTCTTAGCGTTTAGATTATAACGCGATCAATAGCCAATAACGATAGTGGTGAAAGACACGGCACCCAAGGCAGGTGCCGTATCCCTACCTACTCACTGCAATTTCTCTTCGACTTCTTTAGACAATGTCCGCAGAACAGATCTGGTCATTCCCAGATTAGCCTTTGCCAAGTCAGCTGCCAAATAGATCATGTATTTGGCATTTGGAGTAACCTTGAGGATATGTATGTCCTCAGATAGCGTGATCAAAATATCATCGATCTTCTGTTTCAATCCCAATGCTTTGATAGCGGAAAGTTTAGATTTGACAACCTCAACATTAAAGGCGCTTGCGACCTCAGGGTCAAAGTCCTTTTTCGTGCTGAAAGACCCGAAGGTCATGCCACTGTCAATCTCTACAACAGAAACAGCGATCAACCCCGCCACGTCTGATTTTACACTTTCTATGAAAGTGCTCACGAAGTCATTTTTAGCCATAGCTTCAAATTTGATAGATTATTTATAGTGCATTTAACGCAACTAATTTACCGGAATAAAGTTAAATGGCAGTCCTATGGCATCTGCGTAATCTTCTCCGGTTTCTTTCATGTCATCATCCCATTCTTCGTAGTACCAGTTGATAATAACTTGTTTACCTATAGAAGAAGCTTTTTTGAGGCATTTCATCATATCAAAAATGCACTTCGATGAGCTCGTGTTAAAGTATTCAAAGCTGAATGAAGCAGTTAACTGTTCACCTTCACTGAGGTACTCATCGACAACGGAAATAATACTTTGATAAAACTTGACGGTTTCCCTGGGACTAGACCTTCCTTTAAAATCAAGGGTACCTTTGACTGGTTGAAATTGGACAAAAGGAGTCGTAGTTGTCCCCTCCAGGACTAGGTCTGTTGCGAGTGTTCTCATAGCTGTTAAAAATTTAGGTTCTCTTAATGAATTGTGGTTACATAATAAAGACCGTTTTCTTTTTAGTCAGGACTAAAGTAACACTTCTCAATTCATTTTGTTAAATATTTCATTATTGAAATGCAGTGAAACTACAAAATTTGTAATGAATGGGTAAAAATAGCGAATGAACCGAAAAGAGATTTTTCTAATAATTTTTTGTAATAAGGTAATTTATTTGATGTGTCGCTTATTTGGTTAAATGGCTACTATGACAAAGATCATTTTGTTTTTTAGGCCATCAATTTAAATTACAGGTGAAATCGTTTGCGGATGCTATATAGGTTTCGATTCCGATTTGATTTAAATTAGTCGGTCAACCCTGATTTCCAGGTGACAAGAAAAAAATATGAGACAGATTTATGAAAATTATACGAATGAGGATTTCCAAGTATGGAAGATCTTATTCGATCGACAGGTTCAGGACCTACCGACTGCTGCCAGTACTGTCTATCTGGAGGGGTTGGATCGAATCAATTTTATATCGGAAGCCATTCCTAATTTCGATTTGACTAATGATCTCCTGGAAAAAATCACCGGATGGAAGCTGGCAGTTGTCCCAGGTATTGTACCCGACTACACTTTTTTTGAACTCATGTCCAATCGCCGTTTTCCCGCAACTACATGGTTGAGGAAGATGAAGGAACTAGACTACCTGGAGGAGCCGGATATGTTTCATGATGTCTATGCTCATGTACCATTATTAACGAATCAGTCCTTCGTAGATTTCTTAGAGGCGCTTAGTAAAATAGGCCTGCAATACTGTGGTAATGACTATGCTATAGAGTTGCTTTCACGTATTTACTGGTTTACGGTGGAGTTTGGGCTGATTCAGGAGGCAAGTGGATTACGAATCTACGGAGCTGGGATATTATCTTCAGCGGGAGAGACCAAGTTCAGCTTGTCTGCGGAGCCACCGAAATATGATTTTGATGTGGCTAAGATCATGGCGACACCATATCGAAAAGACGTTTTTCAGGAAAGATATTTTGTGATAGAGTCATATGAGCAGCTCTATCATTCAATAGGTGAGATCAAAAGCGTCCTTCAAAATATGGTCAAGGAACATGAAGAAATGGCATTAGCATAAACTTTTCCCTCCAATAAACAAATTCAATGAAGGTTGTGGAGTAATTTCACAACCTTTTTCATTGA
>JAHCMJ010000376.1 GCA_019192485.1 Cyclobacteriaceae bacterium HetDA_MAG_MS6
TCTTTTTACAGGAACAACTGCAAGTCCATTGCGCATGTTGTTTCGGAGCTTTTCGTACGAGGTCAGCAATCGGTCTTCAACGTTCTTCGCTGAAGCATCTCTGCTCTTCTGTAGCTTTTGCTCGTCAGCTTCGGACTCCTTAGTGATTGTTTCCAGCTCAGCCTTCTTGCTATCAAGGTCCTTACCTCTCTCATCAATTGTGCCTTGTGTGCCAGCAATCTCCTCTTTCTTTACTTCGATCTTCTCGTAAGCTTCTTTTATCCTTTTCTCCAGGATTTGGATTTCAAGCTTCTGCAATTCGATCTCCTTGGAGATGGCATCGTACTCACGATTGTTTCGTACGTTCATCTGCTGCTCTTCGTATTTGGAGATAAGCTTTTCGGCGTCTTTGATCGCAGTCCTATTGTTGCTAATACCGACCTCCAGGTCTTCTAATTCGCCATTCTGTTTTTCCGCTCGTGTTTGGTAACCGGCTATTTCGTCCTCCAGGTCCATCACCTCGTCTGGAAGTGCACCTCTTACCTTTCTTAGTTCGTCAAGTTCCGAATCAATGGATTGTAATTTCACTAGAGCGTCGAGCTTCTTAGCAACCGTGTTTTCCATGTAGAATTATAAGTATGTAATTGGATTAGTATCTACCTCCGATAAACGGAACGCAATATTAGCGAATTTTTCTTTTAGTTTTTCACCGATCAGTTCCTTTGTAAAGACTTCACTTTCGTAATGCCCTATATCTGCAATGATCAATTGGTCTTCTGCCTCGAAAAAATCGTGATACTTAAAGTCTCCCGTGACAAATACTTCAGCTCCTTTAGCTTTTGCTAGACCTAATAGAAAGCTGCCGGACCCACCACAAAGTGCAACTTTCCGGATAGGATCAACGCAGATCTTTGTATGACGGATGATGTTTAAACCCATTGCCTGCTTGAGATGCTTCAGAAAAGCTTCGGCCTCCATAGGATTTGGCAAAATACCCATCATTCCTGAACCCACCTCCTGATTAGTATTTTCCAGATTTGAAAGGTAATAAGCTACCTCTTCGTAGGGATGTTTTTCGTGTAGGGCAGCGATTACAGCATTTCTCTTGTGATGAGGTAAGAGGACCTCTATTCGAGTTTCAGCAACTGACTCATCTTGTCCTTTGGATCCTATATGAGGTTGAGTACCTTCTCCTGGTCTAAACGTCCCGGTGCCATCAACTTGAAAACTGCAATGATCGTATTTCCCTACTTGTCCCGCACCTGCGGTGTATAAAGCATCCAAGACTTCCGATAGGTGTACAGTAGGTACGAAAGTTACCAGCTTAGAAAGTTGCTGTTTTTTTGGACTTAGGATACTCAGGTGCTGTAATCCAATTTGATCGGCAATTTTCTTATTGACGCCGGTATGTACGTTGTCAAGATTCGTATGAATGGCGTAGATACCTATGTCATTTTTGATGGCTTTGATCAGACAGCGCTCCACCCAATGGCTCCCGGTGATCTGCTTCACACCATTGAAGATAAGTGGATGATGCGCGACTATAAGGTTACATCCTTGCTGTATTGATTCCTCGATTACTTCTTCGGTGACGTCCAAGGTGATTAGCACCTTCAAGACTTCGGCGGATGAATCACCTACAAGAAGACCAGAGTTGTCATATGACTCTTGGTAGGCAGTAGGGGCCCATTGCTCCAAATAATTCGTAATATCTTTGATTTTCATTTTCGGATGTTATGAGTTGGTGGCAGCTATTGCTATTTCCATTTTCAATATTATATAATCTCATTACCAGATTTAGGAATCACCTCTATAATATTGGTCATTTCCCATCTATCAGGTTTGATGCCAATGTGATTTCTATCGGCAACTTGGATATGGGAGGTACTGGTAAGACTCCTATGGTTGAGTACATGGCCAATTACCTGATACGAGAAGGTAAAAAGCTAGCCATACTGAGCAGAGGGTATGGTCGCAAAACTAGTGGGTTCAGGATAGCTGGCAATTCAGACAGTGCCAATACGCTCGGAGATGAACCTTTTGGTTTTTATGCCCAGTTCAGAGATGAGGTGACGGTCGCAGTGGGTGAAAGGCGAGCACTTGCTATTCCAGAGATCTTGTTTTATCAACCTGATACTGAGGTAATTATTTTAGATGATGCGTTTCAGCATAGATCGGTGACGCCTAATTTGAATATACTATTAACCACTTTTCAAAAGCCTTTTTTTCATGACTACTTGATTCCATCCGGCAGACTTAGAGAGGGCAGGGTAGGATCGAAGAGAGCCGACACCATCATCGTAACTAAATGTCCCAAGACTATTTCCGAGGATGATAAGGAAGAAATAAAGAGCCAGGTAAATCGATACAACCTGAAAGCCAGCGTTTACTTCACTTCGACGGACTACGGCGATTTAATCGGCTTTTCTGATAAACCTATTAAAAAGAACAAAATTATCCTGGTAGCTGGGATTGCCAATCCCGATGCCTTTTTTGATCATATGCGTCAGCAATATAATGTGGTGCAATGTTTTTCGTTTACAGATCATTATCGTTATCGGGAAAAAGATATCCAGTCCATTTGCAAAAGTGCTGTACAACACAATGCTATGATCATCACGACACAAAAAGATATGGTGAAACTCCAGACATGGGGTCAGTTGATGCTATTGTCAGCGTACTATCAGCCGATTACAGTTCATTTCCTTGAACATGAAGCAAAATTTCAACAGATGATTCTAAGTAAATTGACCAACTATTCTAACATCAATCAATGAGTTGTTTTTTTGGGCCAGGGAGTATCTTTGACTTTTTTTCTGCCGCTGTTGATGAAACTTTTTAAGATTTTGAATCTTGGAACCCAAGCCCTGTTACTTTTGCGCGTGCGATTTTTATTAGTGGCATTGATTTTTGGTGTTTTCCTAGCTTTTCGGGGTAATGCACAGATAGTGGATGATTCCACAGTATTGGTCTATGGCCCACATTCTACTAGGATTATCTACGAAAATGATTTGAAGTATAACACCAGCGAAGAGCATGAGATAGATACCACGGTCTATCGATTCGAACACCATACTTATGTTGATCGACATTATCGCTTGTATCAGGATCTTGGGAATAATGGTACAGCGCTCTTTCCGGTATTCTATGATTTACCGACCAGGATTGGGGTAACCTCCGGATTCAATGCTTATGATCCATACTTCCGAACACCCGAGGAGATCAAGTACTATGATACTAAGTCTCCATTCATGGACATTACAGCAGTCTTTGGTGGCTTGGGGAGACACGTAATCGACTTCAGCGTCGCCAGGAATATCAGCGAAAATTGGAATGTAGGTTTTGACTTACATTTTATCAATGCTGATAAGCAGATTGGTGCTACTCTGAATGAAGGGGATCGAAATGCGCAAAGTGCTATTTATGATATCTATACCTACTATCAGCACCCGACGAAGCCCTACAAGTTGATGGCCTATTTCCAGCAAATGGATCATAAAGTAGAAGAAACAGGCGGAATATATGTGGAAGCGATAGACTCAGCTACCAGGGCTGAAATATTTGAGTATAGAGATTCGGACATCCGGCTCAATAGTGCCAGAAGCAAGCATGCGCAAAATGCGATACACTTGTACCATGAATATGGATTCTTCAAGCAGTTTCAGGTTTACCATCAGTTAGACAGAACTAAAAAGACCAATACCTACGAAGATTTTATAGATGGCAGTGCTACTTCCAGTTATGACACTTATAGAGATTTTTATGGCCAGTTTCTAATAGATGCGGATAGCACTTACGAGCGTGCTACATTCACAGACCTGACCAACGAGGTTGGGTTAAAAGGTAGCGTCTCCTCGGTGTATTACAGATTTTATGTTAGAAGTCGAACAGTAGACTTCAAATACTTGCTTTAT
>JAHCMJ010000377.1 GCA_019192485.1 Cyclobacteriaceae bacterium HetDA_MAG_MS6
GATAATCACACCGTTTGCTGCCCGTGAACCATAGATCGCTGCGGCAGAGGCATCTTTCAGAATCTGAATAGATTCTATATCGTTATTATTGATTGTAGGATTGGCATCTGCGAGCATGCCATCAATAACATAAAGAGGGCTCGTATCCGAAAAACTACCTACTCCCCTAATCTCAATAACAGCCTGCTGGCCTGGAGTACCTCCGTTTCTTACGGTGATCCCTGGGGCTAAGCCCTGTAAGGATTCAGCAAGCGTATTGGCAGTCACCCTGTTAGAAGCATCGGGGTTAATAACAGCAGTAGATCCTGTGAGATCTCTTTTCTGCACTGTCTGGTAACCAATAACTACAATCTCCTGCAGGTCATGTATATCCAGCTTCATCTCTACATTGATCGTAGTCTGATCAGTAATCACAATCTCTTTGGTGATGTAGCCAATGAATGATACTATCATCGTAGAGCCTTGCTCGATGGTGAGTGAAAAATTACCGTCCAAATCGGTGACGGTACCTGTGCTGGTCCCGGACACGGTGATAGTAGCGCCTGGTAAGCCCTGGCCTTCCTCATCGACAACACGACCTTTGATCTCCAGATCCTGAAGTTCACCGTAAGCCTCAGATACATCGGATTGGCTAGGTTCTTTGCGGTCTACGTGAATGTTGGAGTTTATCCTGCGAAACTGAACATCGGCTTCTCGAGAAATTTTTTCCAACAATTCACCAAGTGTTTTGTGTTTGCCAACCGAAA
Source organism: Cyclobacteriaceae bacterium HetDA_MAG_MS6 (assembly GCA_019192485.1). Classification (GTDB taxonomy): domain Bacteria; phylum Bacteroidota; class Bacteroidia; order Cytophagales; family Cyclobacteriaceae; genus MS6. Next base: position 747 of record JAHCMJ010000377.1, read on the forward strand.
CCTTGGTGTTTTTCACGTACTTATCATTGTAGGAAAACACAAAGTCAGTCTCTCGCTCGATTTCTCGAAAGACCTGCAGCAGTTCCTGCTTCTCCGAGCCAAGCTGAACCTCTATCTCGTAGACGCTTTTTTGCTGTGCTTTGCTTTCGCTCGCATGTAGTAGCGAAGCAAAAAGAGTCTGCAGGAAAACTACATAGAATAGGAACTTGGACATAGCTAATAATTCCCCTAGTAGATTATTTTTCATACTTTTAAGGTGTTTTAGTGAACAATAAGATTGCTGAAACCAACCCTTGTAGCCGGAGTTCCCCAACTGTTTGGATGCAAGGGTTAATTTTTTAAAAAAATGTTGGTGACATACTTTATGCTCCTCAACAGGTATTATTAATCGCTTTCATATATCGTCAATTGTTTTTTACTGATTTCGTATTTGAAATGTGATGTGAAACTCAATCCTTTTAGGACCGTCTCCAGTGGCTCATTGATATAGCGACCGCTGTACTTGCCGTCCAAGGCTACTCCTTTCTCGATTTGTATGTTCACTCCGTACCACCGCTCAAGTTGTTCGAATATTTCAGGTAAGCTTTCATTTTCAAATGACAGTATTCCTCTTGTCCATCCCGTAGTCTTGTCTCTATCAAAGGAGCTTAACCTTATTCGATGATCAGATGCCGAATAGGTCCCCATTTCATTTGGCATTAAAATGCGATCTTTTGCCCCCGATGCTCTTATTTGAACCTTACCACTTACCACTGCTACTGATACCTGAGAATCATCTGGATACCCTCGTACGTTGAAGGAAGTGCCTAAAACCTTAGTCTCCACCCCTGCCGTCTGTATGATAAATGGCTTTTTCTCATTATGAGCAACATCGAAGAAGGCTTCACCAATCAAGGAAACCCGTCGCTTATCTGAAGTAAAGGGCACTTTATACTTCAGTGTACTACCAGCGTTGAGGACTATTAGCGTACCATCAGGTAGACCAACAGTTTTTTTCTGTCCCATTTGAGTTTTGACAAGTGTCTCAGTATAGGTGATTTTCTCAGTTCCCTTCTCCTCGATTGACAGCATAAAATAGGCAACGCATAAAATGGCAATGCTAGCAGCCAACTGCAGTGTGTGTTTTACTCGCCAACGGAATCCTTGTGCATTTTTCTTCTGATTAGCCTTCAGTAACCTTTCCAGTATCTCACTATACTCAGTATCACTTAGAACATCACGCTTTTCATAGGAAATAGAAGCTACCAATTCACTGGCTTGCTGAACAGTTTCTCGCTTTTCCGGATTTGCAACCAACCACTGTTGCCAAAAATGCGAAGAACCTTCATCCGGATTTAATACCCATGAAATGAAATATTCGTCTTGCAAAAAATGCTGTACTTCGAATTCTTTGTAATCCATTCGTTGGAGATTTCTACACTATCACTTAATAAAAGTGAGATAACTCCGAAATGACTACAGCACTTATGAATTTTTACAGAAAAAACAGTTTTTTCGAGTTCTAATTGCAAATTATCATATGAAATACCTCCTCAAAGTAAGGATTTCATAATAAGTAAGGTGCCCCCAACGACCAACATCTCATCCTTGTGGGGAGAAATAAGATCACTCAAGGATTTCGTGGCACGATATACCAAGGTACGAGAGGATTTAGTTTTGATCCCTAGCATTTCTGCAATCTGTTCGTATTTAAGGCCTTCATAAAAATACAGTATCAGAGCCTCACGCTGCAGGATAGGCAGCTCATTCAAATACTTCTCAAGTAATTTTTTCTTGGTTTCATCAAGTTGACCGTTAATCAATTTGACTTCTGCAGATACAGCTAATTTAAAGTTCTCCTGAGATGAGATTTCCTCACTGTCTCTCCTCTTGTTATCTTTTTGTATGGTTTTGACCAACTTGTTTCGGAAAGACCTCATTAGGTAAAACTTGATCGAATTAGTTGAAGAAAGCTTTTCTCTTCTCTCAATCAATTCTTCAAACAAATCTTGAATACAATCTTTTAACAACGCCCTGTTGTTCGTAAACTGGGTTCCATAATTGAAGAGGAGGTTGGAATAGTTACGATAGATATGTGTGAGGGCTGTTCCACTGCCCGCTTTAAAACGCTCCCAAATAAGATCTTCATCATCCTTTTCCGAGCTAGACATAGCATTGAATTGATCCAATTTTCGGATGGAAGAGCCTCTCCTGTTAGAGTTACCGCTTACTTGTCCGGAATCATTTAGCATGTTCCGATGCGTCTACAGATGTCAGTGACATATTCAGTTTCGATTTCTTTTTTCGTAAAAAAATTACAAAATAAAAGACTTACTTTCAAAATTTGAGACGAATATAGATGATACTTAATCAGATTTACAATCCAAGTACAAGGGATTCGACCCCAATCACTTCGTGTAAGCTATAGTCAAACTAGATCCAAAATTTTCAATGGAGATGATTTCAAAATCTTGATGCTATCTGATCTTAATAATTTTGTATCTTCAATGCAATGGACGAAATCACGTTGATCAACTTACTCAACAAAATTTGTGAAAAGAACAGACGTCTGTCTTGGAAATTAAACTGTAAGTATCACAATGGAATTGATGCCGCTATCATGGAAATAGGGCTTTACGAGCCAAAAGCAAAAAAGAAGACAGGTTTCATCACCTTCAGAATGGAGACCGGACAAATAATCCGAGGCAAGCATCAAGGAATGTCGCCTTTTGGCAGATCTGCCAACCTTGTAGATGCCTTATTGGAAATACTTTACTACGAATCTTCGCGGGCACTATTCTTACGACACTAGACTAGGCAACCTCATAGTGCTCCAAAAAAGTCTGGCATTTTTCCTTAGGACCAATAAAAAGTACGTTCAAATTGTTTTTGACGACCGTGTAGCTCTGCAGACCCTTATCGAACTTGATCTTGATCGCAGTTTTCTTTTTGAATGAAAACATGTTCTTGGCGGTTGATGTTTCAAAACAAAAGAATGCGTTTTTCCTTGTTTAAAGTAAAAAATTAGGTCAAACCCGACAAATACCTGTTGAACTGGTACAAAAAAGCGATTAAACGACTAATCTTTCTACGGATGGGGGCACTGACTCTGACGCTCCAAGTATG
>JAHCMJ010000378.1 GCA_019192485.1 Cyclobacteriaceae bacterium HetDA_MAG_MS6
AGTGTGGTAGCTGAGGGGATTCGTCAGCAGGCATTTCCGGGTTGTGTGTTGTTTGCCTCAAAAGGAGACTCAATATTAATCAAAAAAAAATACGGTTTTCATACCTATGACAGTACGAAATTAGTTGAGGATTGGCATATCTATGATTTAGCTTCTATTACGAAAGTGACGGCTGCCACATTGGCTATCATGAAGCTATACGAGGAGGATCTTATCAAACTTGATGATCATATTGGCATGCACATTCCTGGGTTAGGTAGAAGGGTTGGTAGCATCTCTTTTAGGGCTTACTTGGCGCATCAGTCTGGTATCAGGAGTTGGATCCCATACTATAATGAGATTAAGACTAGAAAGGGATTTAAGAGAAAGCATATCAGCACTGTGGAGTCTTTAAAATACGATTATCAACTGGCGGATAGTCTTTACCTAAGAGGTGATTTTTATAAAATCATCAAAAAATTCATCAAAAAGGCGCCAGTAGATCAGGTGAAAGAGTATCGATATTCCGGACTTTTCTTTTACCTCGTTCCTGAACTTGTTCAACGTTTGACTGGTCAGAGTTTTGCGGAATACCTAAGGGAGCATTTTTATACCCCTCTTGGTGCGGAAACATTGGGGTTCAACCCGCTATCACATTTTTCCGATTCAGTGATTGTGCCAACTGAGTTAGACACTTTTTTTCGGATGAAACCCATTCACGGGCAGGTGCATGATGAAGGAGCTATTATGATGCAGGGTATTTCAGGGAATGCCGGCCTTTTCTCAAACGCGGAGGATCTTGCCAAGGTATGGCGCATGTTGCTCAATGAGGGCATGGTGGATTCTATTAGATACCTTTCTCCTCAGACGATAACCCTATTTACTACTGCCCACTTTCCGGCTAATGAGAATAGGAGAGGATTGGGCTTTGATAAGCCGGCAATTGGCGAAGAGCCCCTTTTGTCGCCAGTATCAGAAAGCGCTAGTCTGCGAAGTTATGGACACTCGGGTTACACAGGCACTTTCATATGGGCCGACCCCGAGTATGACTTATTGTTCATCTTTCTATCTAATCGGGTCTATCCAACAAGGAAGAACACTAAATTGTATGAGCTCAATTTAAGATCGCAACTACATCAACTTGTATATGATCTTGCAAATTTGAAATGAGGTGTATCAATTGGTTCAATATCTCTTTAAATTATTTAGAATCATTCTAAATAATCTCAAATTTAGGGGTACTTGTTTTGAATTAAGTTGCTGGTAACCAATATGTTGGTCGGCTCGACCCACATACCCTACGAGTAGAACGGTAATAGGTTCAATATTCTTGTTTGAAATACAAAAGCCCCACATTAGATTTGTACGCGTTTGTACCAGAACGGTAATAAAATAAATGCTGCGAAAGAGTTTCAACCCACACCTGACCACCCTATCACTTTCATTTCTCTTTTCCTTTTTCCTGACGTTCTCTGTAGAGGCTCAAGATGATGCGGATGGTATCCCTACCGACGACGCTATTGCTGCTGCAGGCGCTAAATTGTTCAAGGCCAACTGTACACAATGTCACGCTATTAATGAGGTCGTAATTGGGCCTGCTCTGAAGGATGTACACGTCAGGAGGCCAAAGGAATGGTTGCTTTCATGGATAAGAAATTCCCAGAAGCTTATTCAGAGTGGTGATGAGACAGCAGTAAGTATTTATGAAGAGTACAATAAGACAGCGATGCCTGCTTATCCATTTTCGGATGATGAGATTATATCTATCCTGTCATACATAAAAGTCGAAGGAGCAAAAGAACCAGAAGCTGCGGCAGTTGCCGATGCTAGCGCTGGCTCTGGCACTGCTGGAGCCGCACAGTCCGGCGTTTCAAGTGGTTATCTGACTGCCGTCTTTATAGTTCTCATCGTGGTATTGGTGTTGATACTGATCGTACTCGGATTGATTGTATCTATACTTACCAAGTATTTAAAAGATCAGAAAGATCTGGCTGAGGAGGATGTGGAAACGATAAGCCAGAAAACTGATCTTGCCAAGCTTTTCAAGAGTGATGCAGTTATCGGAGCCCTGGTCTTCATCTTTGTTGCGGTGATGTTGAAGACTGCCATTGATGGAGCTTTTACTGTAGGTGTGCAGCAAGGTTACCAACCGACACAACCGATAGCATTTTCTCATGCGATTCATGCCGGTCAATATGAAATAGATTGCCAATACTGTCATACTGGAGTTAGAAAGGCTAAATCTGCCAATATCCCTTCACCTAATATTTGTATGAATTGTCATACCGCTATTAAGACAGAATCACTCGAAATTCAGAAGATTTACGATGCCATTGACTACGATCCAGCAACAGGTGAGTATGGCAACGAGACCAAGCCAATCGAATGGGTGAGGGTCCATAACTTGCCCGATCTGGCTTATTTCAATCACTCCCAACACGTACAGGTCGGTGGCATCGAATGCCAAACTTGCCATGGCCCAATCGAAGAAATGGATGTTGTGTATCAGTACTCTACATTGACCATGGGATGGTGTATCAACTGTCACCGAGAGACAGATGTGAATACGAAAGGGAATGACTACTACAATAAACTGGTAGAGCTACATGCCGAGAAGAGCAAAGAACCTATGAAAGTAGAGGATATAGGTGGTTTGGAATGTTCAAAATGTCATTATTAATCAGAAAGGGAGCTAATCATATATAATGGAGCAAACTAAGAAATATTGGAAAGGCCTGGAGCAATTGAAAAGTACTCCGGAGTTTGAGAAGTATGCCAATAAAGAGTTTCCGGAGCATCTTCCGGTAAACGGCGCTATTGAAGAGGAGCCTTCCCGTAGAGATTTTCTAAAGATGATGGGCTTCGGCGTAGCGGCGGTCTCTCTGGCAGCATGTGAAGCACCCATCAGAAAAGCTATCCCTTACGTTAAAAAACCGGAATCAGTAGATCCAGGCGTGCCTAACTTTTTTGCTTCTACCTATGTGAATGGCAGCGACTACTGCAGCGTAGTGGTGAAAACCAGAGAAGGGAGACCTATTAAAGTAGAAGGTAATGAGTTCTCTACCGTCAGCGGTGGCGGGACGTCAGCTCAAGTTGAAGCCTCCGTATTGTCGCTGTACGATAAGCAAAGGTTAAAAGGACCGTCTATTGCTGGCAAATCAGTATCGTGGGATGAATTAGATGCTCAAGTTAGCTCAGCACTATCTGATGTAAATGGAAAACTTGTGGTAGTTTCCAACTCTATCAATAGCCCATCTACTAAGAAAGCCTTAGAAACATTTGCTTCAAAGTATTCCAATACTTCCTTTGTTAGCTATGATCAGGGATCATTCAGTGGAGCTTTAGAGGCTAATCAAAAAACATTTGGTGCTCGGGCACTACCTTCCTATGACTTTTCGAAGGCTAAAACCATTGTTTCAATAGGCGCAGATTTTCTTGGGAATTGGCCAGGAAAGACCATGGCAAATAAGCAATTTGCATCTACACGGAAATTAGGAGATGATAAGAAGGACATGTCCAGGCTATACGCTTTCGAGTCGATCCTATCTTTGACGGGAGCAAATGCCGATTATAGATCACCCATTAAACCTTCCGAACAAGGAGCTTACTTAGCCACCCTATACAATCATTTGGCCGCTAAGGCAGGAGCAAATTCGGTAAGCGGACCAAAGACAGACGACCCTATTTTAAAGAAAGCTGCAGAAGATCTCTGGAAGTCAAAAGGTAAGTCTCTCGTAGTAAGCGGATTTAATGATGTTAATGCTCAGCTACTTGTCAACGCCATCAATGGCTTGTTGGAGAGCTATGGTACTACAATTGATATGAACGCTTCATCTAACCTTAGACAA
>JAHCMJ010000379.1 GCA_019192485.1 Cyclobacteriaceae bacterium HetDA_MAG_MS6
TGAGCGCATCAGTCGTTATGGCCCCTTTAAAAGCTAATTCTCCCCTGAGAAAATCAGTCACAATTTCTTGAGATAAAGAAGCTGGCTCAAGCCGCTTGGACAGAGCTGGTACCACCAAGTGGCCGGTCATGACACAATCTACCTTATGCTCAATAAATTTAATGAAAGGATAAAGCTCATTTTCTATGAGTTCGGCTTTAGGTTTATCAATGACAGGCAAACCCAGATGAGAATCTATTGCCGTATCCCCATGTCCTGGAAAGTGCTTTGCACAGCCGAGCACCCCGACGGATTTCATTCCCTCATAATATGCCAGCCCATATTGGAAAACTCGCTCCGCATGATCCCCGAACGAGCGATAGCCAATCACAGGATTTTTCGGATTGTTATTAATATCAAGAACCGGAGCAAGATTGAAATGCACACCCACAGATTTCAACTCTTGCGCTATGGCCTTACCAGCTTCGTACACCAACATCTTGTCCTTGATCGCTCCCAGCGTAAGCGGATAAGGGAATGAGGGGTGCGACTGAATCCGCATACCCAAGCCCCACTCGGCATCGATGCTAATGAGAAGGGGAATATCACTTAAGCGCTGATAATGAGCGACCATTTCATAAAGCTTCTCCAGGCTTCTTTCGTACTGTCGCAACTGAGTGCGTTGATCAAAGTTGGTCTCAACAACCTGCCTACTATAGAAAAAGGTTAAGCCACCTATTTTAAACTCGCTTATCAGTCTTTCTATTTCTGCTATGCCTTCGTCGTCATCGTGGATAAAGGCAGCTGGAAAAAACAGCTGTCCTATTTTCTCTTTGAGAGAAAGGTGTTCGCCAATAAAAGGATTATGCACCTGATCAGTCATCAATTATTTTTTACCATATTCGTAAGGAAACTTCAAGTACTGGATCAAAAACAGTCCTGGTATCCCCGCTATTGCCACCCAGGTAAAGAACCCAGCATAACCCAGGTACTCTTGCACAAACCCACTGATCATTCCAGGTAGCATCATACCCAGCGCCATAAATCCAGTGGCAATAGCATAGTGGGAAGTTTTGGATACCCCCTCTGCCAGGTAGATGGTATACATCAAAAATGCGGTAAACCCAAACCCATAACCAAACTGCTCAATCACTACAACCATCGTGACCCACTCTACGGATTGTACTCCTAAAAATGCGAGCAAAGCATAAAATACATTGGGTATGTTAAGTGCAAAAGCCATTTTCCAAATCCACTTACCCAGACCATCTTTGGAGATCAGATAGCCACCCAGAATCCCACCTACGGAAAGTGCTATCAAGCCAATTGTACCGTAAACTGTTCCTACTTCTGTGGTGGAAAGCCCAACTCCTCCATCTTCCGGTTTATCCAACAAGAAGGGTGAAGCCATTTTTACCAATTGGGACTCCCCTAGCCTATACAACAAAATATAGGCAAGCCCGATAACTATATTTTTCTTTTTGAAAAAACTAATGAATACCTCTACGAATCCAGACCAACCGGTGCTTGCCGCCTTTGTTTCCCTGATCTTGGGGGTAAGGATCATATTAGCTAGCATCAGCAGCGCCAAAATCAAACCTACGATGATCATGGCCCAACTCCATGATTGAGCGTTGTTTCCCGTTGAGGTTTCCAGCAGACCAGCCAGAATAACTATACCACCTTGACCTGCAATAACAGCTATCCGATAAAAAGTACTGCGAATCCCTATGAAAAATGATTGCTGCTTTTCGCCAAGAGCCATCATGTAAAAGCCATCTGCTGCTATATCGTGGGTAGCGGACCAAATGGCTCCCATCCAGAAGAATAGCAATGAAGTGAGAAAAAATGCGCTGAAATTCAAAGAAACACCCACCATGAGAAAACTGATGGCACCAAGTAACTGCATAGTAAGGAACCAGTTGCGCTTAGAGCTTTTCAGTTCGACAATGGGGCTCCAAAGAGGCTTCACAACCCAGGGAAGATATAACCAGCTCGTATACAAGCCTATGTCAGCGTTAGAGATATCCAGGCGCTTGTACATGATGACGGAAACGGTATTGATGATGATATAAGGTAATCCTTCGGTGAAGTAAAGAGGTGGCACCCACAGCCATGGATTTTTCTTATTCTTTTCAGTCATTCCGTTTCAGCATATTTTGGTAGATGCTCCTCTCGGACCCTTCAATCACACGAGCTCCTACTGCTTTTTCGTAATAGGGTATTGGTCCCACTCCACCAATAATGGCGTAGGCATAGCCCATATTTTTCAGTGCTTCAAGGCTTTTAATCAACAACACTTTACCAATCTTCAAGTTCCGATATTCCTCCAGAACACCAGTCGGTCCAAAGAAATTTTTGCCTGTAGCCTCATAGCAGGCAAACCCAAGTATTTTGTTTTCAGCCTGTGCAATAAAGCACGATACAGGCTGATGGTTGAAAGATGCCTCAACCTCATTTCCCCAACCCTTTGCAAAATGTGCCGTAGCCCAATTGGCTACAAGGTCCTTTTCCGGTGCAATGGGTTGACGAACAACTACGCCTTCAGTTGCCAGTCGATTGATATCATCGCTTACATCAGGAAGATCCCGTAAGATCACTAGCATATCGGTCATGGCCATGTCGTTTTCCATTTACCTTTTTTAAACTCCGTGTTAATCTTTTTACTCTCCACACTCATCTCATTATCTCTATTGAGCCATGAAAGAGTAATCCCTGCGCTATCCATCCCTAAATCAAGTGATACCGTATTGTCGTATACCCAGGCTTTTTTCATATAGTTTAAGATCCCAGTCGAACTATAGTGCCGCACTACCAGCTGATCCACCAATGGCTTTTTATCCAATTGAATAATAAGTTTTCCTCTATTATCTACTGTTGCCCTCTCAATATCGGGCCCTGAAAGATCTTTATCAGTAGCTCTGACCTCCATTGGCAAAGCTGGATGCTGATAGAAGTTCCTCTTCAGGTCCTGGGTCAATTGCCTCTGCTTCATCAGTGAGCGCGCACTAAAGAATACTGTACCCTTGATATTGTTGGTAGACCTTGCCAGGTAAAGTTGTCTGGGTATCTCTTTTAGATCATTCCATGCTTTGTCATGGTTATTCTTCACTTTATAGGCTCCTATGCCTATGTAGGTCGCATGATCAGCAGATTGTCTGTTCCACCACCCGGTTAGCTCCCGGTAGGAGGCTGGGCCATAGTCCATACTCCAATATTGCTGTGGGACCAGGTAGTCTATCCAGTCATTTTTCATCCAGTTGAGCGGATCTGCGTACAGGTCATCATAAGTAGTCTGGTTGGCAAAGGTTTTAGAACCTTTTGGATCTTGGGATTCATTGCGCCAGACGCCAAACGGGCTGATACCAAATTGCACCCATGGCTTGACCTTCCTAATAGTGAATGCCACGTCTTTTACAAGACTATCCACATTGGCTCGTCGCCAATCCTCACGCTCCTGAAAGTAGGCGAGACCATGTTTCATAAATGCCTCCCGGTCGTCGAACTCCAGTCCTTCGATCTTATAGGGGTAGAAATAGTCATCGAAATGGATGGCGTCAATATCGTATTTGCGGACGACTTCCTCAATAAGCGATGTCAAATAGTGCCTTACGGTGGGTTCGCCAGGATTCAGATAGGACTTAGAGCCATACTTTACAATCCACTCTGGATGCAACTTTGTAATGTGATCCTGACTAAGAGCACTGGTATCCTCGTCCAAAGTTGCACGATACGGATTCATCCAGGCATGGAATTCCATCCCTCGCTTAACGCTTCCGGTTGCGCGGTGCGCAGGTGCAGCTCGTGCCAATCACTCA
>JAHCMJ010000380.1 GCA_019192485.1 Cyclobacteriaceae bacterium HetDA_MAG_MS6
CTGCCAAATCCCGGGGCCTTCAGCAAGTCCTGAAGCTTAGTTTTGATCCAATCTTCCGTAGTATTACCATAAAAAATTAGTGAGGCATCGCATCTCCGCAGATTTTCTTGATGGATATACCTGATGTCTATCAAGTCCCCTTCATAGCTGGGCCCGACCACTCGGTAACCTTTGTCGATCAAAAAATCCTCAATAATTTTAGTATCATTCTTATCACGTTTGTCATGGATCAAATAAATGATTGGTGAGGTATCGTCCTCTGGTTCAGGAGTATATCCCTCAACTTCCCGATGTAGGTTGAAACGTCCTCCGGTGACTAGTTCTTCCCTGATAATGGCTTTCAACTCCTGCAAAGTAATCTGAAGGACCTCTGCCTCCTCCAGCTTAGCAGCGTCACTTTTCAAATCTTCAATAAATATCTTTTGCCTTTCGGTAATGTTCTTTAAATCTGGAGAAACCCATATCAGTCTACTAAATGGTTCCGGAACCTTAGCTGTTCTATTAAAAGCAGCAATCTGTTCAGTATGCTCCGAGGCTATCCTGTTTTGAAGATCAACCACTGAAAGGTCAGAACCTTTGGGCCTGTAACCGTAGTCCTCTCCTATCAAGTGAATAGACAAGCGACATTTTGCCAGGTCCTCAAGAACCATTTGCTCCAGTGACTTCAGTTCTTTAGGAAGGGCATGTTTTGGAAGCACGGTATACCCATGACGCTGCAACTCACGCTTAATAATATCTCTTTGGATAAGCATGTCAACACCGGTACTTGCCAGGTAAACTGTTTTTTCCCTGCTGACTTCTTCCTTTCGTTCAGACTTCTCTTCGTGTCTCAGTGCAGTGAGAATCTGGCTAATATCGTAAGCCATATCTACCAGTTTCATCCAGTATCCACGCTCAGCCTCATTACCAAAAAACCGCGTAAACTCCTGGGCCTCACCCGTTAAGGCGTCGATCATATAAAAATCATAACTGATCAACTCCTGAAACTCAGGCATGATTTCATCTGTCTCAAAGGGTGCTTTTAATACTTTAAAATAACGAGCTACACCGTCAATTATCAACTCATCATTTTTCTTGGCATCTTTACCGAAATTATTGAGTGCATTGACAATAATCTCTGATTGTACAAAGTTCGGAGAAAGTATGTTGATGACTACCGCAGCCTTTCGAACCCTCATGAGATCAAAATCCATCTCATTCATCAAAAGAATCTCAGGCTCTTGTCGGTTGATTTGAGACAATAACGTTCTGAGGAATTTATGAAAATTTGTAACCCAGCCTTTCACCCCCCCTTCAATGGGTCGATCATCTGCTTCTGAATACAGGATTACTATTTCGGAATTTAGATTCATTTATAGGTCAGAATGGCAATCTAAAATCAATTGCTAAAAAACAACTTTTTTTTCGTAATTGAAACTAAGGAAAATAAGTTCCTCAAAATCAATTCTTATAAAATACTCATTTCCAGGTCTTCTTCACTCACTTCCTCATTCTCCAAGGCGACCTCATTATTCAATACTTTCAATATTGCTTCTACTATCTCTAAGTGCTTTGACATCAGATCCAATAATTCTTCTTTTCTAAATACAAGTAGGGTCGTCACCGACTTAGTTACGGCATCAAAATCAAACTTATCGCTATCTGAAATTGATGACTCTCCGATCATCGCATACCTACTTCTGGTTTCAACTTTCTCACCTTTCGATATTTCCACTTCTCCATCCAATACAATATACAATGGTGTGGCTCCGCTATCTCCTTTTTCAATCAATCTGGTGCCTGGTTTCAAACGGATCTCATCAAGAACCTCCGCCATATAAGTTACCAATTCTCCTGGCACATTAGCGAAAGCCGGCAATGATTTCAACAGTATCACTCTCTGTATCAACAGCAATTTCTGATGATATTCTTCGCCTTCCTCAATGAATACTGGGGGTAAGATTGCCTTATCCAGTTCCTTTTTTACCGCGGATTTCAAGCGCTTGGTGTTAGTGGTATAAAGTTCTTTGTTGATGACATAGATGCAATACGCCGCAGTCTGCAGGAGCAGAGGATCAGGATTAAACAGGTTAGCAATTAGATCATCAGTTACCTCAACATCACCCATTTGGCTTATGCGATACATCGCCAGGGCCTTAGTATATCTTGAAATTCTATTATAATCTCTGTTTACAATTTGCAACAGAAGGTCATGATAGGAAGCAAAGTACTCTGGAGGGTAAAAATTTTGAAGTTTGGCTAGCCGTTCCTCTACCTTGAAATCATCCATAACAGGGAATATCTTAGGTTTTAGCTCTTCATCCAGGAAGATATCCATCATTTCTATAGCAAAAGTGACAGAATCTGTCGTGCCAGCTTCCAAGTTGTCTTTGGCCAGGAGTACGCTCTGGGCGTCATACATCATCCCAAGAAGCATAAAAATGTTATTATGATTGAGGACATTTTCTTCCTCAATTGACTTGCGAATCAATCGGTCTAGGTCTTTCTCCTGAGGTATATCTTGAAGTGACTTAATATTCCAGGCAATATCTCCTATCCTCGACTCTACTATGATCTTGATCCTGGCAGCCTGAAAATCTCTGGCTTCAAATCCAATATAGCTGAGAGATAATAGTATCTCTGAAACAATGCGTTTATCTGGGAAATCGATTTTCTTCCACAACAACTCGGTAGCCTGACGCCCACCAACTCGACCTAGGATCTGTACTGTTCTGAGCATCGCTCCTTTGTACTGCCCTGTCTTATAAAATGATGTATCAATATTATGAAATACAGCCTCTCCAGAATGCACTAGAGCTGACATTGAAGCATTTCCATAACTAGCCAGATGCAGGTTTTCGATCAGGATTGGCCATACTTCGGGACGCCGAATCTTTCCCGCAGTTTCCATAGCGGCCAAGCGTACATCTGGGTTGATGTCGCGAAGGAGTTCCATAATGAAGGTCAAGTGCTTGTCTTCAGTAATTTTAGACAGCAACCTTGCTCCCTTTATTCTATCTTTTGCTTCAGTGGACCTGACCAGTTTTCGTAAGCTTACGTCATTGAGTTTGTAGTCGGCAGCCTCCTGCAAATTGGCAATTGTCACTTCAGCTGCTTCTAGCACAGCTTCATTTCCTTCTGTTTTTACCTCTTTCTTGATGATCCCCAATGCCCCAAAACATAAGTATTCATTCAGTTTTTCATAAGCATACTTCCGAATAACTCCGCGTTTAGAGTTTAGTTGATCTAGGAGAGAAAATTCGAACTCAATGGGATCTAGCCTCTCAAAAACCTTTAAAGCAGTGATGACACGGTCAGGATCAGTTGATTTGATTTCCTGTTTCAATACATTGACCGTGTTGTGCTCATTTCTTCTGCCATCACCCTGGAGCTCTTCTTTTTGCTCTTTCAGCGTCTTCTTGAGTGTGATCTTATACTCATTAAACAACTTGTAAGACAGGAATATAACCACCCCTGCCAGTCCAATCACGAAATAAGAAAAGTGAATCAGCTTAAAAAACACCAGCAACCCAAGTCCCATCTGCGCCGCACCTGCCGCGAGGGAAGCAAACTCGTTTACCACTCCCTCAATCCTGGTTTGAATATCGAAACGTATTTTAATCGGCAATGGTAAAAAGAACAACTTGAAAGCGGGATTTTCAAGAGCATCCTTTAGGGAAGCGGTAAAGGCCTTGGCTGATACCGTAAACATGAAGAACAGCAAAAACTGATCAGTTTTAATCTCATATCCGTAGA
>JAHCMJ010000039.1 GCA_019192485.1 Cyclobacteriaceae bacterium HetDA_MAG_MS6
ATCTTTTTGTTTCAGGATTATCCTAGGCTTGGCAGCTATGCTTTTGCAGTTTCGATGATATTGCTACTCATTTCGCTATTGATTTCATTGAGAGAAATTCAAATATCCACCAAGGCTCTTGATATCGAACTAAGTGATATGGAGCTTGGATCAGGGATTAAATTTTAGTTAACACATCGTTTTCCAGTTTTACTACTAGATCAAACTTGTCGATGGCCATACAGTAGTCAAGATCTTTTTGGATCCCAAATCCGGCTAGTCGATGCGCATGACCCGATTCTTTGGCTATCGCCAATAGATTATCCTGATGATGTAGATAAAAGTGGTGAGCAAGTAGTGCTGAGTCTCCGGTGGGTTTGGCATCTAGCAATTGGATCAAGGCACCGGCATACAAAGTGTCCTCTACATTGACGGCACCTTTCCATCCGGCACAATGTATGACGACATCATTCGGAACTTCATTGATGAAATTTGCTGTGGCTTGCAGGTTAAGAAAAGCACCAATTAGTATTTGCTGAGCTCCCAGCGATTTTTCAATGGCGAGCGTTCCATTAGTGGTAGACACGGCTACTTGTCTGTCAGCCGCTTTTTCGTCCAGGTAATCAAATGGTGAGTTACCCAGGTCGAAGTCATCTATCTTGATCCCACCTCGCTCCCCTGCTGTAATCCATCCTTGCTCTCCTAGTTGGCGGCACTGCTCTACGCTACTTACAGGCTTAATAGCTTTGACACCATTTGCTAGTCCCGCTACCATGCAAGAGGTTGCTCTAAAGATGTCTACAACTACAGCAATTTTGCCTTTCAATGATACTTGATGTATCAAATCGGGGGTCAGACATACCTCGACTTTCCTCACTTCAGAAATGGTGGTTTTACGACTTTGGCTTTCAGACTCTTATTTCTGATCTGGATGAATAGCTCAGTATCGACCTGATGAAAACCGGTTTTGACATATCCCATACCAATACCCTTTTCCAAGGAAGGTGACATAGTGCCAGAGGTCACTCGTCCAATGGAATTACCTTGTTCGTCTACGATAGTGTAATCTTTTCTAGGGATACCTCGCTCGACCATTTCAAAGCCTACCAGGCGCTGACTTACACCCGTTTCTTTTTGTTTCCTGAGCGCATCAGCATTGGTGAAATCCTTGCTAAACTTTGTAATCCAACTCAGTCCCGCTTCCAGCGGTGAAGTAGTGTCATCTATGTCATTGCCGTATAAGCAGAATCCCATTTCCAATCGAAGTGTATCTCGAGCTCCAAGGCCTATTGGTTTGATGTCAAACTCTTCTCCGGCAGCAAATATTGATTTCCAGACTTTCTCAGCATGACCTTTGGGAATGTACAACTCAAACCCTCCAGCTCCGGTATAACCAGTTGCAGAAATGATCATATCTGTGCCTGCTAATTCGCCTTGGATGAATCGGTAAAAGGAGATGGCACTTAGATCAATTTCTGTCAATTTTTGTAGGGTAATTTGCGCTTTTGGTCCCTGGACTGCAAGCAACACGATTTCCTCGGAAATGTTCTTCATAGGAACATTCCATTTGTCTTTGCTCTTGATCCAGTTCCAGTCCTTTTCAATATTGGATGCGTTTACCACTAACAGGTATTTTTCGGTAGAGATACGATAAACCAATAGGTCATCGACAATCCCACCACGATCATTTGGTAAGCAGGAGTACTGAGCTTGACCATCTACCATCTTAGAGGCGTCATTGGATGTCACCGCTTGTATGAGCTCCAATGCATTTGGGCCGGTGAGTTTGAACTCCCCCATATGCGAGACATCGAATACACCGACACTTTGACGTACCGCATGATGCTCTTCTTTGTCTGAGCTATAGCGTACAGGCATTTCATAGCCTGCGAACGGAACGATTTTGGCGCCCAGGGATTGGTGCAGATGATGAAGGGGTATTTTATTCATTTGGGTCATGGTTTTTCACGATGCGTGCAAAACTAAACCAATAACCTAAATGAATAAATCACCTTATGCCAAACTTGGCTTGGAGGATAGCGAAGGTGCTGGTAAGCATTTGCCACTTCTTATCAATTCTTTCCTCAATGGGGTAAATCAAATTTGACACTATAAAAACAAATAAGAGGTACGCCAAAAGGCGATCCACCATAAGATTAGGAATAGCATGAAGGGCAAGTATTTTTTCATAGTAGCAAGCACGTTTTTGCAATACTTGCTATGATTGACCCAAATCCGACCAATATGGTGGGTGTCTTTGGCTTTTTTTAACCTTTTTCAGGTTGATCTAACAAAATTTGGGAAGTAGGTCAGATTCTTTAACGAAAATTAAAGCTCTATTTTGAGCCCTACAGGGCAATGGTCGGATCCCAGGTATTCATTGTAGATGTGTGCTTCCTTGAGCTTACTTTTAAGCGCCTCGCTTACTATGAAGTAGTCAATACGCCATCCTACATTTCTAGCTCTAGCATTGTACTTGTAGTTCCACCAGGAGTATTTCACTTCCTCTGGATAGAAATGCCTAAAAGAATCGATATAGCCTGCATTCAGAAGGTTAGTAAAGCCATCGATCTCTTGCTGAGTGTATCCAGAGGCTTTGTTGTAATTTGGCTTTGGTCGAGCTAAATCTATTTCCTGATGGGCCACATTTAAGTCACCACAGATGATGACAGGTTTTTTAGTTTCTAATGCTTGCAGATGAGCCAGAAATGCTTCGTCCCAGGTCTCTCGATAAGGCAATCGCTTCATTCCTTCTCCGGAGTTGGGTGTATATACCGTGACTAGGTAAAAGCATTCGAACTCCGCAGTAATCACCCTTCCCTCCTGATCATGTTCTTCTATTCCCATGTCGTAAGACACTTCTATGGGTTCGGTTTTGCTCAATATGGCGGTTCCGGAGTAACCTTTTCTTTCTTTTGAGGAGTTGGTAAAAAGATGGTAGTCCGACAGGAGTGTCA
Source organism: Cyclobacteriaceae bacterium HetDA_MAG_MS6 (assembly GCA_019192485.1). GTDB lineage: Bacteria > Bacteroidota > Bacteroidia > Cytophagales > Cyclobacteriaceae > MS6. Next base: position 2,937 of record JAHCMJ010000039.1, read on the forward strand.
GTGCAATTTTGGCTTCTTCAGGTTGAGCTTTGGTCTCTTGCAAGCACAATACATCAGGAGCCATTGTTTTAACATCCTTCAAAAAATCTTTCTTAATGATGGCCCTGATGCCATTGACATTCCAGGATACTAGGTGCTTTACTGACATGACGCGAAAATAAGCAACAGCGCTTTCACACGAAAGCTTACTGGTGTGTGGATGAGTTTATATGATCAATCTAAAAGATCAAACCATTGAGATGCATCTCAGTGCTTAGTGGTAGTCGCTCTTGGGAGCTGCCAATAAGCTTTATTTGCAGAGACAATCCGCCTTCTTTTCGTCCAGAGAAAGGAATCCCCGTGATGTCCGCTAGCGCTGCACCGAGGAGTGGTTCTTCAGGATCACCAAATGCTTTAAGATTCTGTACAAAGTCTAATTCGCTAATCTCCACTTGAGGGCTAAATCCACTGGAATAGTCTGAAAAGCCCTCAGAATTAGCCACGCGACTGACAATAGGTTGCATAGCCCATAGATGGTTACTATTGGCTGTGGATCGATTCCGGTAGTCGGACCCAGGGGAATCATACAAGGTGACGGAACCCTCATTTTTCCCCACAGTAGTCGTGCCGACTAACCTTACCTCCATATAGGGCCGTAGACCGTTGATGATGAGTTCACTAGCCGAGGCTGTATTGCCAGACGTAATAACATATAATCTTGTTAGCGATAGCCTATTGATAGCTTCAGTGCCAATAGTTGTGAAGTCACCATCTAATACGTCTACCGCTTCTACGAATCCCAGTTTGGCGTTCAGATTGGACTTTTTAGGATTGTATACAAATTCGCCAAAAATATCATTAGGAGCGCCCTTATCATAGAGCATTGTAGCCAGATGCATGGCCGTATAGACCGATCCACCTCCATTGTATCTTAAGTCTAGTATTAATTCTGTTGCACCTTGGCTTTTGAGCGTACCTATGGCTTGATTGAGTTGAGAGTGAAAGGTATGAGTAAATCCATTATAGACCAGGTAGCCGATTTTAGTACCACCCATTTCAAACGTTTTGGCCAGTAGAACTGGGTTTTCTGTTATTTCTACTGCTGTTAAAGTGCCGGTTCGTCCTGTATTGACCAGGCTTTCATTTTCAAAACGGGCCAAGGTCAGGTCATAAGACTCCAAGCCAAACAGAAGCGAACGATAATTGGCTGCCTCCAACTGCACTCCATTTACCTCGGTAAAAATATCACCTCGTTTCAAGCCCGATTGAGCTGCGGGAGATCCATCAACTACATACCTGACATATCCAAAAAATTTGTCGTCTTCGATGCCTACAAGACCGAACTCGTAGCCAAAAGATTTGGAAATACCTTGAAAAGAGTTGTCGAGTTCAATGTAATTATCAACAATCCAGGAAAACCTGTCGGAGCTAGACCTGAGTTGTCGGAAGAGGTCACTTGGGTCTGAATATTCGTTGAGGAAAGTTCGAAACTCTGTCTCATTGCCAAACCGATCATCAGCAAGATCCTGTACTTCCTCTTGCCAGAAATACCATGAGTTTAGTCCCTTCCAAATAAACTCATTTTCCTCACGCTCCAATGGGATAGATGGGTCGTCATCGCTATTTCTACAACCTAGTAGGGTAGCGATGGCAACGAACATATATACTTGAAAGGATCTCATCACTCTTTGGTTTATCAACTTCTTCTTGCCTTCAACGAGCAAAGTTCGTCATATCATATTGAATATGGAGAAGAATAGGATAGGATGTTGCTTAGAAGACTTTAAAGCTGGTTTGCTAATCCTTTTCATCGAAAATTTAAACACTTTCAATCTGTGTGTCATGGGAAACCCCAGATTTGATCAAAGTTCTTCAAATACTTGGCATCTCATGTCAATTTCACCCTGATCCAAGGAATAATTTCAGGAAATCACCCTTTAGTATGATCCAATTTACAGCCAAAGGGTCCTTCTTTGACACCATTATTACATGCTAACAAATGAAAAGAGTCACTGGAATCGGTGGGGTTTTCTTCAAGGCGGAGGATCCCGAAAAAATTAGAAATTGGTATAAGAAACATTTGGGAATGGATCAGATGGAATCTTGGGGGATGAATTTTGAATGGGTAGAGAAAGATACGGGCAAAGTAGCACAAACTGTTTGGAGTGCATTTAAGAGCGACACGGATTACTTGAAGCCAAGTGAAAAACCTTTTATGATTAACTACCGAGTGGAGGACTTACACGCAGTACTTGATCAGCTTCGTAAAGAGGGTGTGCAAGTCATGGAAAACGTTGAGGAAAGCGAGTATGGGAAGTTTGGCTGGGTATTAGACCCTGAAGGTAACAAAATTGAGCTTTGGGAACCACCAGCAGTTTGATTGATTAAATCGCTCGCCTTTTCATCTATTGTTGTTATTGGTAATAATTTCTTCTACAAAAAGACAACTAATTAATTACTTTCACGTTTGTACAACAAATGAAAGCGCAATGAAAGGAACACACCCAGGTGAATTTGAAGAGCTTATTATGCTGACCATCGGGGTCTTGGGAAGTCAGGCCTATGGAGTGGCCATTATGGATGAGATCTTATCACAAACTGGTCGAGAAGTCAATATCAGTGCGGTTCATGCGGTCTTGCGCAGGCTTGAGGAGAAGGGCCTCGTGAAGTCGGAAATGGGCGGAGCCACTAACGAACGAGGGGGAAGACGAAAGAGATATTTTCAATTGACAATTACCGGTCGATCAGTACTTGATCGATCCATGGAGTTGAGGTATAGGCTTTACCAAAGGATCACCAATCCCATCGTCAAACCATCAGGGAGTTGAGTACTCAACCGCCAAAATGGGGTCTTAGATTTCTAAGATGGTATTGTAATCCAGCTTTTTTGGAGGAAATCGAAGGTGATGCGCTGGAGCTATTTGATCGAAGAGTCAGAGATCAGGGGATTCATTGGGCTAACACACGATTTATCTGGGATGTATTTCGCTTTTTCCGCTGGTCAAATATCAAAAGATCAAACTCAAAATATATCAATATGAACCACTTTGTTCTACTTAACAACTACGTCAAATTAGGACTGAGAAACCTTACCAAAAACTGGATAGTATCTCTGATTAACATTACGGGTTTAGCCATGGCCATTGGCGTGGTGGTTACTGTTTTCATATTTATTGACAATCAATTGAGTATGGATAATTTCCATACAAAGGGAGATCGTATTTATCAAATCACTAACTATGTAAAGGACGATCAGGGTAACATACTCATGGGAGATTCTCCTATATTACTAGGACCCCAACTCGTTCAGGATCATCAGGCCGTAGAATCCTTTGTAAGGATAGAGTATTCAGGGGGGGATGTTAAGTACGGTTCAGATGTTTTCCGAGAGGCTATTTCATTTGTAGACCCTTCTTACTTTGAGATTTTTGATTTTCCCATGATCTATGGAGACCGTAAAGTTTTGTATGACAAAAAGAATATTGTCATTAGTCGTGCTATGGCCGTTAAGTACTTTGCTCATAAGGACCCAGTTGGCAAAGAGCTTTCTATTAAGTTTAAAAATAATGTGGTCCGTCGATTTGAAGTCGGAGGTGTTATTGATGCTCTTCCTGGCAACGCCAGCTTTAGCCATGACCTCTACCTGTCTATTGATCATTTTTTTGACCTGAGATTTAGGGAGCACTATGATTGGTCTTATTTGACGGATGCCACCTTTGTTCTATTGAAACCCGGACACTCAGTAACTGAAATCGCTGATTCTTTTGATCAATACAGAGCGCTGCAAAATGCTAGTGACCCTGGCTGGATCATTGAATCATTCAAACCTTTCTCACTGCCGGAGCTAGCACTAAATGATTATCAAATTGATTCTGCTGTGGCTCATGGAGCTCATCCTTCAGCTTATATTACCTTAACGGTAATAGGGGGACTCCTTTTACTAATGGCGTGCTTTAACTATATGAACATCTCCGTGTCATCGGCCACGAAAAGGCTTAAAGAAATAGCGCTGCGGAAAGTAATGGGCGGTATTAGGAGGCAAATAATCAATCAGTTTTTGGTCGAGAACTTTGTGCAGGTCGCAGTTGCGATAATAGTGGGGATTGGCTTGAGCTTCTTTGTCTTTCTTCCTGGATTTAACTCAGTGCTGCCTAGAGAACTTCTCTTCTCGTTCAGCTCGATCCCCATGGCCATAGGGTTTTTCCTAGCCCTCCTTGTGGTGATTGGGTTGGCTTCGGGTGCTTATCCAGCATTTTACATATCTTGTTTTCAGCCTATTAGCATTTTTCGAGGTAATCAGAAGTTTGGGTCGAAAGGCTTGTTTAGTAAGGTCCTGCTCGGAGTTCAGTTTTTTTTAGCTTTTGTAACCATCGTGGGGTCATTTATTTTTGCAGAAAATGGCTATCATCTGGGGCAAAAAGATTGGGGTTACGACCCGGAAGATATCTTTTCAATTAGAGTGGAGAATGGTTCTAATCTTCAATTGCTCAAGGATAGGATCAGTGATTATCCAATGGTCGAAAGTGTAGCTGCCAGCAGGGGACAAATTGGTCGCTGGAATGGCATCACATCTTACAAATATCTGGATCAGAGTTTTCGTATGGTTTTTTATCCTGCTGATGCTATTTATGCAGAGCTGATGAATCTGAGACTAGAAGAGGGGCATTGGTTGACGGACCAAGACTATCTCAATGGAGCTATTGTCAACGAGAAGTTTGTAGATAAAATGGGATGGGAGCAGCCCGTCAATAAGCAGTTTGTGTTCGATAGTATTAAATACACTGTTCATGGAGTAGTGGAGGATTTTCACTATTCAGATTTCCATGAAGAGATCAGGCCATTGGCTATTCTAGGACAAAAAGTTGATGATGGATTTCACTATTTGACAGTAAAGGCCAAGCCAGGCTCGCTGGAAGAGGTGGACGAATATGTCGAAGGGTTATGGCGGGAATTAGCCGCTGATGACTACTACGAGCGCAGATTTCAAAGTGATATTTTTGATAGTTTCTACAGAGAGAATGACGCCAATATATCTTTGATGCTATCCATATCGGTGATTACGATAATACTGGGATGTCTTGGTCTTTATGGTCTGATGTCATTTAGTATTGCCAGCAGATTGAAGGAATTCGGGGTGCGCAAAGTACTCGGTGCGAGGTGGCAACACCTCACAAAAATTGCTGGCAAGATATATATATGGGTTATCTTAATATCATTTGCTGTGGGAGCGCCGCTGGGGTTTGTGCTCATCGATGCATTGATTCAGAGTATCTATCCCGACCCTAAGACAGTTGGCTTTCTACCTTTTTCTATGGCCATTTGCATTGTGATTGGCACCGTGGTGCTAACAGTATTAGGTCAATTGCGCCGAGCCTCACAGGTAAACCCTGCGGAAATCCTGAAGACTGAGTAGGAGGGTTGATTGAAGATTTATTTCTTGACAGGCGTATTAATACACGTAAGCTTTACGGATATTAATTAATGCAAAATAGCGGAAATGTCGGAAAATAGCATTAATATGCAATTTCAAACGATTGCAAGATGCTTACTATGGATCGGATTTCACACACAAGATTGATCCAACCAGCGACTTAGATGGCCTGTTAACTTCTCGTTGACAGGCTTTTTCGATTATATGTTTGACCCACTGTTGGGTAGTGTGATGGTAAACTTTGAACCCACATCGATCAGACTTTCCAATTCAATTGTGCCTCCCAGTTTTTTCAAAGCTTTATTGAGCATATACAATCCCATCCCCGTATCTTCTACCAAATTGCCAGATTTATAGAAGATTTCGAACAAAGCAGATTTCTTTTTGTCATCTATGCCCATTCCATTATCAGTTACTACAATTTCGATATTTTTTTGAAGGGAAGATATATTGATCTCCACCATTGGGTCACCATCAATTCGGGAATAATTGATGGCATTTTTGATGAGGGTATGCATGATCATACTGACCAGCGCCCACTCGGAGCTGAAGTGCAGGTCAGGAGCTACATCTTTTTTAAAAGTGATCCTATCGTATTTGGGAAGGTATCGATAGAATACTAATATATCATTTATCAGTTTTTTAAAATCAATAAGTTCCAGTTGTTCGGTTCGGTGATTCATTCTAACAATCTTTACCAAATCACCTAGTGTAGACTTTATTTCTTTGATCTTTATGGCGTACTGGTCGAAGAAGCTGAGTGCACTTTTATCTACAAGTTGATCTCTAGCCAGAAAGTCCACACTTTCTAATGAGTTGATATGGCCTTTGAGGTCGTGATAGATTCGGTAAAAAAACGAATCGAGCTCCAGGTTCTTCTTTTCAGCGTAATCTGATTTTTCCCGCAAGAGTTCGTTGTCCTTCTCCTGCAACTTCATCTTCTGTATCACCTCATAACCTTCTATTATTTTTTGTGCTTTACCATTGACGATGGCTTCTTTCTCACGCAAGTGCAGCTCTAAAAATTCCAAAGCTTTCTCCATATCCCCCTTACGCTTTGATATCTGATACATGAGGTAATAGGATTTGAAGTTGATCAGTTTGATCTTATACTTATTGTCGATCAGCAATTCCCGTTCAATAATCTCCCTGGCCTCATCTAATCTATCCATTTCGATGTATAGCGCGCTGAGTTTTTGATAGGACATAGCCTGTCCCAGCTTTTCACCCATGTCACGATGGATTCGGATAGACTCCAGGTAGTCTTTTTCAGCCATAACATACTCTCTCATGGCCGCCCAAACTTTGGCTCTACCATACAATGCAAATGCCAACCCCCTGGTATCGCTAGTTTGGTGTTTGAGTGAAATGGATTTTTCAATCAAGGACATTGCTTCCTTGAGCTTACCTTGGTTGATGTAGATACCCGATAGTGGATTATAGGTATTGGACTCGAGATTGGGGTCTCCAGCCTTGATACCGGCTTCGATAGATTTTTGATATGAAAAGACTGCACTTTCCGCATCCCCGAAATACTCATAGATAGAACCCATTGATTTTTGTACTCTGGCAATGTTGTGATGATCCTCAAATTTCTTGTAGGTCGTAAGACAGTCTCTGAGATAGATCAGACCTAGATTGGGATCATCTGTTTTATAGTAAGTGCCAGCAAGCGCATATTTCGCATCTGCTACTCCTTTTTCATCTCCAATGGACTCAAATAAAGCAATGGACTCTTCGGCCTCCGCGATGGATTGCTTATACTCACCCTGGATCATACTAAACAAGGAGAGGTGGCTAAGACTTCTGGCAGTCAATGCCTCATCTTCTATCTGTCTGCTTTTCACCAGCGCTTCTGTAGCCAGTTCTATGCTGTGCTTTAAGTTGTTTACACGACTGGAATATGCTTTGTCTAGGGCGGCCGCGATTTTCAATTTTTCCTGATCGTTGTTCTGGGTCATTGAGAAAAGTCTGTAACTAATCAAATATGGAATAAACTAAATCAACTACAGGAAAGCAAATTGGCGAACGAGCATTATAAGGGAGTGAGGTAATATTGGAATGGAGGAAAAAGACCAAAATGACGGCTCATGGTAGAATTTTTCATAGGGCTAACACAATAAAAACGTAAACTGACCTTTTATTCCGGTTTGATCATCGATTATTCCGGTTGATGCAGGAGCATTCTTTGGCCTTATTCAAATGGTATAATTTCATGATCAGAAAAGTTTAAATAATTCCAATCAGCCACAGATGATGACCAATACAACAGCCAACATGGACGACCAGCTACTACTAGATGATGTATCAGTAGAAGAAGAAGCACTGTTTACCGAGTGCATTGACAACATTTTAAGAAATGTAGATAGGAACTTAGAACGTCCAAGTGCGGATCATAACAAGATTTCGAAATTATTAACCATGCGATGGTTACTGCGCAAACAATTAGTGACAGAGGAGTAATCCCTCGAAAACAACGAGAAAGTCACCAACCAATCGTTAGCCGGAAGCAGCATGTTTCCGGCTTTTTTTATTTTCAGTGCTTAGCGATCCTTAAGTCTGTAAACAAACTTTAAGCCGGACCACTCCTCGTCGATAGCAGCAACCTTTACATCTACCAGACCGATTCCAAGTAAATATTCTCTGATGAGATCTCGATTGAGATCTGTTGGTATTTTTGAGGAGCCTTTTGGCCATGAAACCCACATGAGGCCATCCTTTTTCATCAGTGGCTTCAATGACAAAACTGCTGATTCTAATTCTGGTCGTTTAGTGGCGAAAATGTGAATAAAATCTAAAGTGTTTCTTTTTGCGGATTTGACAAAGGTAACATCCTCTGGGAGCTCACTGAAGAGGTCCGGATAATGGCCAGGCTCATTATAAACGCTGGCCATAAAGCCAGGTTTGATTCCTAGTTTTCTTGCTAATGGGGTTCCAGAATATCCAGCGTTCGGCATTTACTCATCATTTGAAGTTGATAATTCTTGTTCTAAGTCCTCCATAAACTGCTTGTTTATAGCTCCATATACCAAAATTAAAAGTGAGTCAAGAATCGAAAAATAGGGTTGCCATCCATGTGTCTTCAGATATGACATTGATTTCCTTCTGCCCGGATCGCCACTTATTATATTGACGGAAGTTGCTGATGTAGTCAAACATCCCCGTCGCTAGGGCATGAAAGCGTTTACGTGAAAAGGAAATTATTAATTTGACGGGTCAAATCAAATTAATTGACAAGTTAAAAGTATCAGAGTGGTAGTTAGAATACTTTGGAAGGTCTCCAAAAGTCGAATACGTTTAGACCGATTGTGATTTTTGTGTACCTCTCAGTTATCCCCTCGGATTGATCTGGTGATCTAGATGAGTTGTCTAAGGTAAGCGATAGCATGGCTGATCTGGAAATGGGGAAATTAGCCCCTACCGTAAAACCAACTTGCCTTAGTGTCTGATTGTCATATTCAAAGTAGCCATTGTTTGTATAAAAACCGGCGCTGTATGTGGTCCTCTCCAGGATGTTACCATCCGTTTTGATGGGAAACTTTCTAAAGCCAAATGACAATGAAGACACGCTTTGCAGATCTTCATCTAGATTGGTCTCTTGAGCTGCCCACGCTTCATATCGATAGTCCACAAGTAAGGACCAATCGAGGTCCTTCCCAAAGGCTAACCCGAAGCCATAGTTAGCCGGGAGGAAGTAGTCATCTTCGGACTCCTCATTGTCTGACAACAGTTCACCATTTGATACTACAGTGGTACTGAGACGACCATTGAATGCCAGCCTGGGACTAAATGTTCCTCCTAGCGTAAGCTTTTTCTTGCCAAGAGGTATGGCATACTGCAATCCATAGTCTATGCCTGCCGACTGGAGGTGAAGATTATCAGTTTGCAGCACTTGTCCAGATATACCAGAGCCAATGTTACCTCCCCTTTGCTCTACCTCTATAGCTCCGAAGTAGTAAGCAAGATTCACACCGATAGATAGCCTCTTGATAGGATCCAAAGACCATCCGAAGAAAAGCTTATTCAACCCACCCTTGCCCTTAAGCCTAGGTTCTCCTGATCCAATTGAGCGTGTCGCCAGATCAATATCTGCAATGTGATAGCTCACTCTTGAGTATGGTGCTAACCCAACGTTGAAAGCGCTTTTATTACCCATCCGAAACCAAAAATTGAGGTTATCGAAAGCAATATCCAAACTAGGAGTGGTGGTAGAGCCATCAGTGAACGAGCCAAACGAAGGCGTGATGTCAAACGAGAAGGCCTGGTTAAACGGCCTGGTAATCGATGTATAACTTGCTGGGTTTTCAGGGTTTATGGAAATAGGGTCCTGACTGGCTATGGCAGTCCCTCCAAGTGACCTGTAGTTGCCAAGGTGGTTGCGATGAAGGTCCCCGATCAAAAAGTAAGTATACGGAGAGTCAGGGTGCACCTGTGCCGTACTATGAAACGCTCCAAACATAATCCAACCATAAGCAAGTGCACTGAATGACCCTAACCGCATATCTCGAAAAAAGAAAAGTTTTGATTCAAAGTTTCTCTGTTGCCAAGGTCAGGGGTAAACTAGTCGACCAATACCCCGTTTTGATCTACTAATTGGCGATTTTATCCCTTTTAAAAACCACAGGTATTCGTCGGTGAAATCCCCTTGTTGATGGATGATTTGCTGACGAACCTCTAATCCTTTTCATGATGTTTTGGAAATGGATTGATTTTGGGTTCAAAAATGGGAAAGGTTTGCAGAAGACAGCGATCATCATTTTCGTACTAATATTTTTTAGGTGTGATTTACCGTCTAGTATTGGGCTAGACCAGGTTGATGTTGAGCCTTTGGATGTGCTTACTATTGACACCACGACTATTGAAATATCCACAATAGTCTTTGATTCTGTAGCGACAAGCACCAACTCTAGGCTGCTTGTAGGACGATATACGGATGAATATCTGGGGACGGTTGAAACTGCCGCTGTATTTCAGTTGGGTTTGGATTCCATCATCGATTTGAGGTCTAATGAACGACCAGACGAAGACGATCGATATATAGATTGTCAGTTATGTTTGAAATATGATAGCTACTTCTATGGAGATTATGAAAATGACTTTGCTCTTTTTATCGCCGAGCTCGAAGAAAACATGGAACCTGCTGACGACAATCTATTCTATGGTCATTATACTTTTAACTACGATTCACTAAATGCACTAGAGTATCCGGTCAATCCTCGACCGCTTGATCAGATAGAGATTTCGGTTCCCTTCCCAGATGGCTTATGCCAAGAGTTGTATGATCTGGTTGTAGCTGATGACGATATTATGGGTAATGAAGAAGACTTCATAGAAAAGTATAAGGGGTGGATCGTGAAGGCAAGCTCCGAAGCAACGTCAGTCATTGGTTTCTCTACTGGATCATTGCTTCAAGTAAATTATGAGGAGCGAGGCAATGAGGGATCTGAAGAGGGTGGTGAGGAAAAAGAGCTATTGTTTGCCATCGGTGACAACTATTATTATTCTCAAATACTAAGATCAGACAACAACACGCCACTAGATCAGCTGACCGAATCCAAGCAGAGATTGTCGTCTTTGGATACCGATGATATCAGCTTTATCCAAGGAGGTGTAGGGTACGGACTAAGGGTGGAAATGCCTTTTTTGAAACGATACCGTGAGTTGGGCGAGGAAGTAGCTATAATAGATGCCACACTCAATCTTGTGGTCAGATCCAACTCTTATGATGACAAAAGCTATCTACCGCAAAGACTTTTTGTTGGACAAGTAGACAAGCTCAATAGAATATACAACATACCATCCTGGCCATCTTCCATTTTTCTCGATGAGGAGTTTAAGGAAACCACTACATACCTTATCGGTATCGAAGACTTTATCCGAAGTCAGATGGACACCATACCTACTAATCAGAATGCTCTTATGTTTTCGTCGATCGAGGGTGAGATTGGATCGACTATCGAAAAATTAGCTATAAATGGTGAGCAAGGAACATTTAAATCTTTTGTTGAAATCAATTTACTAATAACAAAACAAGGACAATGAAGCGAATAATGAGATTTTCTGTGTTGGGTTTGGCGATATCTGGCTTGGTACTTATCCATGCTTGCAACGAATCAACCGAGGATGAGCTAGACGGCAATTGGATGAAAAGATCTTCTTTGGATGGGAATATACGATCCAGTGCTGTTGTATTTGTTGTAGATCAATTTGCCTATGTCGGTACTGGCTTCAATGGCCAAGACGACGATTATTATGCTGACTTTTGGCGGTATGATCCATCGATAGATTCCTGGAATTTGGTAGATACCTTTCCTGGTGCGCCCAGGTCAAGTGCTGTAGCCTTTAGTATAGGTACCAAAGGTTATGTAGGTACAGGCTATGATGGAGATGACGAACTGAAAGACTTTTGGTCGTATGATACGGAGACAGACGAATGGACGGATATTGCCAGTTTTCCCGGTAGTGCTAGAAGAGGCGCAGTAGCTTTTGCAGTAGGAGGCAAGGGTTATGTAGGTACAGGGTATGACGGAAGCAACACCAAAGATTTTTATGAATATGATCCGACCAATGATTCCTGGAGGAAAATCACGAGCATCTTGGGAGAGAAGCGTGTCAATGCTGCAGCATTTGTAATCAACGATAAGGCTTATGTGGGTACCGGCACTAACAATGGCGTATTGGAGTTAGACTTTTTTGAGTTTGATCCGCTACTGGCAGATTCAGGGAGCCCGTGGAAAAAACTCACAGCACTAGACGATGACGATGATTATTCTATTATCAGGGAGGGGGCGTCTGCTTTTGCTATAGATGGGTTAGGTTACATTACTACTGGATCCGTCGGTTCTTTGCTGTCCACCACCTGGGAGTATGACCCAGTCACTGACCTTTGGGAGCAGCGAACTAGCCTTGAGGCATCGGCCCGCATAGATGCCATTGGATTCACAGTGGCTAATAGAGGATATGTCGCGATGGGGCGCAACTCGTCTTTCTATTTTGACGATATTTGGGAGCTACATCCTCAAGAGGAACAGGTAGATAATGACTGATTTCATAGTAAAATGAAAGAAAAGGGGGAGAATAAATACAAAATCGTTTTTCACGCTTGTGCGGTATTGCTGCTACTGCTACCACCGTATTTTGTGATAGGCCAGTACAATTTCAGGTGGGAGTTCTTTTTATTCTCAGGCAGCATGGTTGGGTTTTACCTGGTCAATATTCTAATTTTTGTGCCGAAATTTCTTAAGAGATCTAAATATTGGGCCTACGCCGGTGCACTGTTTGCCTGCTCTGTATTTGCTCATCTAGTCTTTCGCAATATATTGGCGGGGAAGCAATTGATCATTGTAGACCACGCCAAGAGGGAGCATGTGGTCAATACACGTAGCGGAGCAAAACCCTTTCCGTTGTTTCCTTTGATGATGATTTTTGGGCTTGGCTCCGGATTCGAGATTTTTTTTGAATGGGAAAAACAAAAGCGTAAGAATGAAGAATCTGATAAGGAAAAAGCCTACACAGAACTGATGTTTTTGAAGTCACAGATCAATCCTCATTTTCTTTTCAATACCTTAAACAATATTTACTCCCTGGCTACCGCCAAATCTGAAAAAACGGAAGCAGCCATACTCCTACTATCGGATATGCTTCGCTACAATCTATATGAGGCTAGTGGAGAGAAAATAAGTATCCGTAAAGAGGTGGAATTGATAGAAAATTTCATTGCCTTGCAAAAGATCAGGTTAGTTGATGATAGCAAGATCAATATTGATTTTCAAAATCAGGTCTCAAGAGAAGTATTTATAGAACCCATGCTTTTGTTACCTTTTGTAGAAAATGCCTTCAAGCATGGAATATCCTACAAAAGAGAGTCAATGGTAGATGTGTCGTTGAAAACCAATACTTATGATCTTTCTTTTGAAGTAGTGAACTCCGTCAACGACTCTACCGTAGTAGAGATGAGCTCACGACCCTCAGGTATAGGCCTTGAAAATGTAAAGAAAAGACTTCAGATGCTCTATCCTAATAAGCATAATCTTTTTGTGGGTAAGGAGGGGGATGTTTTTAGGGCCACGTTGAATGTAGATTTAGCTTGATTAACTGCATAGCCATAGATGACGAGCCACTTGCCCTCGACCTGATCAGAGGCTATATGCAAAAAGTACCCTATCTAAATCCTGTCGGTGAGTTTGGCTCTGCCCAAGATGCCTTGGAGATCATAAGGGAAAGGAAAGTGGATCTAATCTACCTTGATATCAATATGCCAGATATTTCCGGTATAGAGTTTATCAAGTCTATTCCGAGTCCACCCAAGTTTGTATTGACTACCGCCTACGATCAGTTTGCTATTGAGGGGTTTGAGCTGAGTGCCATGGACTACTTGTTGAAACCATTTTCATTTCAGCGTTTCCTGAAAGCTACTGAGCGCGTTCGCGAACAAGGTGAAGTTAAAACCAGAGTAGTTGCCACTCCAGAGGAGTACATTATGGTCAAGGTGGAGCACTACATCCATCGGGTGCCTGTAGACTCTATTCATTATGTAGAAGGATACAAAGACTATGTGAAGATTTATACCGATGAAAAGGAGCCTATACTGACCATCAAAAGTTTGAAATCTTTAGAAGAGCTGTTGCCATCAGGACTATTTCTACGCATACATCGTTCCTTCATTGTGTCAGTGAATAAAATCAAAACTTATAGGAATGGAAAGGTAAAACTCAAAGACACGTTTCTGCCTATTGGAGAATCCTATAAAGATCAATTCGTTCAGATCGTTTTGAAGGATCACCTGTAACACCTTATGGTTCGTATGCTAGGACTGCTTTTGACATCTCAGTACCCGGTGCTAAGTTTGGCTCAGGTATTGGCGTCTGCTTGATCAGTTTGAGTGGTAATACTCCTGCCCATACGGTTAAGGTCAAATCCTCTTCATCATCGTTTACTCCTTCAGCTCTTACTTTGGCTGAGACCTCCTCAATGTCTATGGCAAGCACCAGCGTCCTTTTCATCTCTACTGGATTGGGCAATCGAGCTTCTTCCCATCTACCGGGGATGATGTTCTCGGTGATAACTTTCAAGGCCTCCATCTTTTCTTCAGGATCATCCACTAATCTGGCAGTACCAAAAACTACCGCAGACCGATAATTGAAAGAATGGTGAAATACTGACCTGGCCAATACGAGACCGTCCAGGTGAGTGATTGTTGCGCTGACCTTTGCCTGATCTAGTAAGCCGTTGAGCATTCTGTTGCTAATAGCCCCGTGCAGGTAGAGCGTATCCGCTAACCTCCCATAGCCTGTGGGGATAGTGATGGCGATGCCTTCGTGCAGGTACGGGATATGGCAAATGGAGTGCGCATCTATAATTTGGTATACCTCATCCTTCGTATAGACTGCGCGTTTAGATCCACGAACGACTTTACTCACTGGATTTTTCATATGCTATTTCATAAATAGAGGACAATTTCTATAGGCAAACTTATGGAACAAATGGACTATCTTAGTCATCCGGTTTTGTTATATAAAATAGTCCGGTTATGATGCCATTTGCTTCATTAATTGAAATTGACCGACAAGCCAGTCTTCCTGTTTTTGTACAGATTGGTAATGCCCTAACCATGCTAATCGAAAATGGCACCGTCAGTACAGGCGCAAAATTGCCAGGGACTAGGGCTATGAGTGAGTTGTTGGGTGTACATCGTAAAACGGTAGTGGCCGCCTACGACGAACTCGTTCATCAGGGCTGGATTGAGATGATACCCGCCAAGGGCGCATTTGTACGAACAGAATTTCCTGTTTCCCAACCTGAGGAGCTCATTAATACGTCAGCAGCAGTAAAGGATGCTTTTGGAACGAGATTTTATAGCAGAGATTTTATAATTCGCCATGATTTAAATGGTACTGGAAGTCAGGTTGTCATTGATGAAGGTGTCCCCGATGTGAGATTGGTTCCTACGAAGGAGGTAAGTAGAGCATACAGGAGGGTAATAAACGGACCATACCATCGAGAGCTACTTGGTTATGGTTCCTTGTATGGAGATGACCATCTACGGGACGTCCTTGTAAAGTATCTGCACGAATCAAGAGGCCTGAATATAACCACCAATAATATCCTTATTACCAGAGGTAGCCAGATGGGATTGCACTTGGCAGCTCAATTACTCCTCCGACCAGGGGATAAAGTTTTGGTTGGCCAGGACAACTATATCACAGCCACTCATACCCTCATGGATACTGGTGCAGACGTGATTGATGTGCCGGTAGACCAAAGTGGAGTAGATATGAATGCTGTTCGGGGAATTTGCGAAACCCAGAACGTAAAGGCAATATATATTACACCTCATCATCACCATCCAACGACGGTTACCCTTAGTGCCAACAGGCGTATTCAACTGTTGCAGTTAGCAGAGGAGTTTGATATGGCTATTTTGGAAGATGACTACGACTACGACTTTCATTATAACCGCTCTCCACTATTGCCTCTTGCCAGTGCGGATAGAGCGGGAAGAGTAGTTTATATGGGGGGTATTTCGAAGATCATCGCCCCGGCCTTGCGTATTGGATACCTGGTAGCGGCGGAAGATTTTATTGAGGAGGCTGCAAGATATCGACGTCTCGTAGACAGGCAGGGGGATGCAATATTAGAGCGGGCTATTGCCGAGATGTTTAAGCTCCGAGATATCCAGCGACTAACGAAAAAATCTCTCCGAATCTACAGGAAAAGAAGAGATCTATTCGCGGATATGCTAAGGGACATGGGGTGCTTTGACTTTAAAGTACCAGATGGTGGCATGGCTTTTTGGGCAGGACTTGATCCGAGTATAGATTGGGACATATTTCATCAAATGCTACTTGAGAATGGACTTCAAGTGCCGTATTGGAGAAACTATGATCTCAAACTTACAGGACACAATTTTTTGAGAATGGGTTTTGCTTCTATCAATGAGGAAGAGATTGAGATGGCAGGAAGTATCATGAAGCGTACTCTGCGTAAGCTAAAAACGACGGAGGCGAAGTAAATCCGTACGCCTATAAAATTTGTTTTGTTAGCTACCCAGGAAGCAGCAGCAGGTCTGAAGACCTGCTACTTTACCCCCGTCAGCGATGTCGCATTGACTCTTGAGGATAAATCCATCGCTGGTTGGATATGTTGAGATTATGGGAGATACCGAAAGTAGATACATGCCCATATCTGTCCTTTTTATCAGTTTCCAAGACACTTTTCATAGCTTTTGAATTTGAACTTTCGGCTCAACCTAATTTCCAGAAGGAAAAACCCTTCCTGTTCATCAGGTATTATGCCGGCTGAAATCAAAACAGTTGGCTATATCTCTTGATTGAGTGAAGATAGCATAATCGTTTGATTACGACAAATATGTCGTGCGTTATTTAAAGCGCTATCCTAAAATTCCGTTATGAATGGGTTTCGGCCTATATCGCTGCAAGAAGAGTTTGGCAAGAATGTCAGGAAGAATAGAAAGTCTATGGGGTTGACTCAGATGCAGTTAGCAGTCAAGGCTGACACTGATATTCGCCAAATACAGCGGATAGAGGCTGGTGAGATAGCCACGTCCATAACCCAGGCCTACCTCATTGCCCAGACACTTCAAGTGGGTTTGGATGATCTTTTCCTGTAAGAATTTTATTTGAGCAATATTCGGGGGAATTGACCTCTTCATTACTACTAAAATAGTTTCATTACTATAAAAATAGTTGTATTATTATATTTATAGTAATACATTTGTTCACAGATGAAAGAATTAACCAAAGCAGAGGAACAACTGATGCAATATCTGTGGAAAATGGAAAAGGCATTTCTCAAAGATATTGTAGCGGAATATCCTGATCCTAAACCTGCTTATACTACCGTATCCACTGTGGTCAATGTATTGGTAAAAAAGGGGTTTATTGCATTTAATACCTATGGAAAGGCCCGCGAGTATTTTCCAAGCATAAAAAAGGCGAGTTATACACGGCAGACTTTTAAGAGTATCTTAAAAAACTTTTTTAATGACTCTCCTAGTCAGTTTGCTTCCTTTTTTACAAAGGAGAACGACTTTAGCCTCGAAGAGCTGCAGGAAATGCAAGAGTTAATCGCGCTGAAGATCAAAAGACAACAATCAAAATGACCATGATGGAGTGGATAATTTACGTAGCTCAAGTGAGTTTTGCTTCAGCTGGTTTTTTCGGCTTGTACTATGTGGTTTTAAGTAGATTGACTTTTTACAGGACCTGTAGGATCTATCTCTTGGCTTCGCTGCTTTTGGCATTTGCATTGCCGCTTGTCCAGGCTCCTACTGCTTGGAGAGATATGACGATTACCCCTGTTGTAGAAAATTGGGGAAGCTCAGAAACTTATGAGCTAGTAGTGACTAAAGTGTTTAAACCTTTGAATGATCTGGATCAGGCCAAAGGCAATATGGCTTTTGTACTGCCGATCCTGTATTTCCTAGTACTAGGTATTCTTTGCTTGAGATGTATTTTCAATCTTATCAGACTTTACCGTTTACGAAAAAACTCAAATATGATATATAGAGGGGTTGAGGTGTTTAGAACATCTTTTCCTCAGTCTTTTTCTTTTTTCTCCGGGATTTTTATTCCTCAAGAAGCTGAGGCCGAAAAGGGAGTTATCCTGGAGCACGAGTATCATCATGTACGTCTTGGACACTCCTATGACCGTGTGGTGATCGACTTCATGGTTGCTTTTCTTTGGTTCAATCCTTTCATCTACTTGTACCGAAAAGCACTGATAGAAACGCACGAATTTGAAGCAGATCATTTTGCTGCGCAAAACTTGGGGTCAAGGACGCCATATCTGCAACTGTTGTTGCGAGCCGCCAGTCAGAATGATGGCCGTTCGTTCGTCAGCTACTTCAATTTTTCTATGATCAAAAAGAGAATAATTATGATGAATAAAAATAAATCACAAAAAAGATCTTTGATTCCACTGCTACTTATTTTGCCACTTACGGTTGTCTTGATTTCGTCATTTTCAACGGACTATTGGTCCTACGATGAAGTGCCGATTGGAAAGGAGCCTCAGCGCATGGGTGTTGGTCAGATATCTCAAGACGACATCCCCAACATATTCCCATTGGAAGTCGATGGTGAAAAGATAAAAATCACCTCAGGTTTTGGTATGAGGATGCACCCTATCAAGAAGGTCAAGATGTTTCACCAGGGTATTGATATCCGTGCTAAGACGGGCACTCCGGTTTTGGCTACTGCCAATGGCATCGCGTCTATTAGGCCAAAAAAAGATGGCTATGGAAACATGGTGATCCTCAAACACGGCAATGGGTATGTGACCAGATATGCGCAACTCTCGGCATTTTATGTTCAGGACGGAGAATATGTAAAAAAGGGGCAGGTTATTGCCTATGTTGGCAGCTCAGGTCAATCTACTGCACCACATTTGCACTATGAGGTGATTAAAGATGGAGAGCATGTTAACCCTCAATCTTACATGGCCGTGATTCTAAGATTACCCAATTCACTTTTTCCTTGGCAGCAAATCAGGGTTGAGCAGGATTGTTAGCACCTAATCGAGATGGGGGATTGGTTTGTCGAGTGAATTGATCTATTTAACTAAATAAAATTCGCAACTGCTTCCCTCATCTTATCCTTGTGTCAGTAGTATTTTCATAGCTGGCACATAGTGAGTAAGGCGATCATCGTGATCGTCTTTTCTTATTTTAACTGATCTTTTACTTTTTTGGGAAGTTTACTCCGAACCAAATGGTAAGCGGCCAGTACGTATTTTTTCCATTCTTCTTCAGTCAGGGCGCTGCCTCGTTCCACTTTTACCCAGCCGTAACGAGCCAAGTACGGAGCTGGGACGATGCCATCCATAGCTAGTATCTCAGGTCGTTCATCATCTGCTACTTTGAGGGAGGCAGTCAGCATACCATCCAACCCGGTAACACAAAACATTTTTTCTCCGATCAGGAAACAAAGGTCGTTCCCCCACTTTACATCCTCTCGGACGCAGGGAAGAGAAAGGCAGTACTCCCTAAGTTGCTCAATATTCATCTTACTTGGTATTATTCAAAAGAATATAGAAGACCGATTTTGGATCGAATATCATCTAATATACTCACGATTGCGGTCCAATCTTTCCGTATATCACAATATCGACCAACCTTTAACAAGCTGTCCTGCAATATTCCCGGTTCCGAGAATACCCTAGTGAATAAAATTGGGGTCAATCACGGATTGATTCTATTACTTTCGACCTTAGATTCTTACATTTTTCTAATGCCTTTTGATAAGTTTCGTTTCGGATTTTCATGGTATTGACAAAACTTCCGGTGAGATTGATGAATGGTGTGGATCGGATAGGCTTCAAGTCGGAAATACCAGTTCTGCTGAACTTAACATGATGCAGAACATAAGGGTAAATGTTGTTGTCAACCAGGTTTCGGATAAATGCATCGCTGGCAGAGACATTCTCGTAGGTCACGTTGTACAAGT
>JAHCMJ010000381.1 GCA_019192485.1 Cyclobacteriaceae bacterium HetDA_MAG_MS6
ATGAGGGTCGACTCCAGGGCCCATGATAGACTTCACATCCATTTTATCACCTACTACATTTAGAACTGCATCATAGAGCATACCTGTAGTAGCAACTACCTGGATCTTGGTTGAAGTCGGCTCTTTTCTAGAGCAGCTGAAGAGACTGGTGACAAGGATGAAAAATGTGACTGTTCTCATTTAAGTTTTGTTATCGTAAGGCTATTAGCAATCTTTTCGGAAAGGAACAAAGGGTCCTGGTTTTCGATGACAATATGCATAGAGCTGTCAAACTCTATTTTTTCTTTCACTTTAAATTTTGTGCCTAACCGAATATTGACTTTATCCAGATACTGAAGAAACTTCGGGTCACTATCATCTACACCGGTTATCACACCTGCCTCTTCTTCAATCATTTCTGATAGGAGTACTTTCGGTCCAATGTTGAAATTCCCCATTGAATCTGGTATCGGATCACCGTGAGGATCTACTGTAGGGTGCTCAAGAAAAGCATCGAGTCTTTCTACGAGTAGGGGCGATTTGATATGCTCTAGTTGCTCCGCAATCTCATGCACTTCGTCCCAGTTGAAGTTGAGCTTTTCCACAAGGAAAACTTCCCAGAGACGATGTTTTCGGATGACCTGCAATGCTATTTTTTTTCCTGCCACAGTTACGTTTACCCCCTTGTACTTGGTATAGGAAATCAGGCTTTTTTTAGACAGTCGCTTGATCATATCGCTGACCGTAGCAGGTTTGTTTTGCATGTCATCAGCAAGTGCGTTAGTGGATACTTCGGCTGTTCCACCACGTGATAGGTGGTAGATTGATTTGAGGTAGTTTTCTTCTGTAAAACTCAGGAGCGTATCCATAGCACAAAGATAGAATTTATTTAGATGAACCTAAAAATAATTTTAGGCCAATAACTATATTAATGTATAATACTTTGATAATCAGTATACTTCAACTTAGGTAAGTAAAGTATCAATGTATTTAAGTAGCTTACCTTCCTCTGAAAGCCACGTATATGCTTTGTTAATTCCTTTTTTAGTTTTTTGATCGGACTTTTTTAGGATCAATTCGACATTTGGGTATTGAAAGTCAATAGGAATAGCTAAGCCAGATGGCGAAGCTACTTGCTCCCAGTAGGTGTCTTTCTTCACTATAAATGGAAGTTGAAGGGCACAGTATTCGTAGAGTTTGGTCGGAATGCGATTTCGATTTCCTTTTGTTACTGGATAGGATATGATTGCCAGGTTTGCTTTTTGAATAGCTGATAGAATCATGTCATGATCAACGAAGGAATCCATTCCGTTCACCTTGATTCCGGAGGTCATTTCGAGCCTAGCTAGCAAGTGCTTTCGGAAACTTTCTTGAGGAGCGAATCCAATAATGTGGAGTTGCGCTTTAGGTTTGACTTGTTTGATTTCTTGGAACAGGTCGAGTGCTTCCATGACGCCTGAATAGTTGGATAATGTTCCTGTGAATATGACGTCGAGTTGATCATTTTTTTGTGCCTTTGGCTGCCTTAAAAACCCAGAGGGCATAGCTGTTTTGTTTTCGAGGGTTATTGATTTTTTACCAATAAAAGGAAGCTCTTTTTCGTAACATTTCTCTGCTAGAAAAAACTGGTCAACCCATACGCTTGTGAGCCACTCCATTGATCTGATGAGGAGTGCCAGTAGCCATTTTGCCAATGGTGCATAAACATCTTGATCCAGTAGATTCCTCCAGTAGTTTTCCTGAATATCATATACAAGTCTGCAGCCTGTCCTTCGACGAATCCATATACCAGGGATGAGTAAATCAGGTGAGGTGATGATCAAAACCTGTGGTACGACCTGCAGCGATTTGCGGATGATATATAGATAAGCACGTAGTCGATTGGAGATTCTCCTGGAAGTTTCTGGTAGGAAGTGGAAGTGAATATGAGGATGTTCAGCTTTTTTTTTTGTGGGGTTTCCTATGATATTAATTTCATATTTATTTGTTTTCGCCATTGAAAGCGCAAACCGCTCATAGATCCGCACTTCGGAGACGGGTTTGAGAACAGACGCGATAAGCAGTTTTTTCATTTTAAAAATTAAATGTAAATATCCACAGATGGAGTTACAACATCTTATTGAGAATGCCTGGGAAGATAGAGAATTGATCAAGAGGAAAGAAGTCTCTGTAGCCATTAAGACCATCATTGATGACCTGGACAATGGGAAGAGGAGAATAGCAGAACCAGGAGATAATGGTTGGGTGGTCAATGAGTGGATCAAGAAAGCTGTCATACTTTACTTTCCGCTTATGAAGATGCAACTCATTGAAGTGGGGCCATTTCAGTTTCATGATAAGATCAAGCTAAAATCTGGATATGATCAATTAGGTGTTAGGGTCGTGCCTCATGCTATAGCGAGGTATGGATCTTACATTTCAGCCAATACGATTTTGATGCCTTCCTACGTTAATATCGGAGCATATGTAGACAGTGGTACCATGGTTGATACCTGGGCTACAGTCGGTAGCTGCGCACAAATAGGAAAAAATGTGCACTTAAGTGGAGGGGTCGGCATAGGTGGTGTATTGGAACCAGTCCAGGCCGCTCCAGTCATTATTGAAGACAATGTATTTCTGGGCTCTCGCTGTATTGTGGTCGAGGGTGTCAGGGTAGGTAAAGAGGCTGTTTTGGGCGCAAACGTCGTATTGACAGCCAGTTCTAAGATCATCGATGTGACTGGCAATGAACCTGTGGAGCATAAAGGTTATGTACCTGAGCGATCAGTAGTGATCCCAGGTACTATGCCTAAGAAATTTCCAGCTGGAGAGTTTCAGGTGCCATGTGCCCTGATTATTGGTAAGCGTAAAGAAAGTACAGATAAAAAGACATCTCTCAATAGTGCTCTTAGAGAAAATGACGTTTCAGTTTAACAAATAGATTGGCATCGTAGTTGCGAAGTAGATCGGAAATGCAGTGTGGGCAATGAAAAAGATCGTTCTGTTGGCTTTAGTAGCTTCGGCAGTAGTGGCAGCTACGCAACCTAACCCTGTAGAAAGCAAAATCAAGGAAACTTCTTACCCTTTTAAAGAAGGCGAAAAGTTAGAATTCAAGCTTAACTATGGATGGTTTACCGTAGGTAAGGCTACGATGGTAACCGATGATAGACTTTACAGACTCGATGAAAAGGACTGTTACAAAGTAAAAATAAGAGGTAGGGCTGCAGGCTTGTTAAATGTATTTGCCAATGTAGATGACGAGTGGGGAGCACTAGTAGACACTGACAATTTACTCCCAATGATGACCTATCGTAATATCCAGGAGGGTAAGTATGAGTTGGAAGAGAAAGTGCTTTATAATCAGGACAGCGGAAAAATAGCTGTAGATATATACAAGCCAAGAAAGAAAGAGAGGAAGCCCACGGAATTTTATGAAAGCGATGAAACAGTCTTTGATATGATCAGCGGATTGCTTTTCATGAGAAACTATGACTTCAATGGCTTACAAAAGAACGATACCATCAGCCTTAGGGCATTTTTCGAGGATACCTTTTACGACTTTCGAGTGATTTATGAAGGTCAAGAGTATGTCAAGACCAAAGTGGGGAAGCTTCGATCACATAGGATGACGCCGATCATGCCTCAGAATAAGATTTTCCCAGGAGAGAAGCCTATTACCGTATGGTTTACAGCTGATAGCAATAGATTACCTGTGAAAGTCAAGGCGGACATGTTT
>JAHCMJ010000382.1 GCA_019192485.1 Cyclobacteriaceae bacterium HetDA_MAG_MS6
CTAAGGAACATTGGCTCGAACTGTCCAATAAAGCAATTAACGAAGCTGTCTATTGGGTCGTACTCGATCATTTTATTCAATACAAACATCCAGCATTTCTAGGAGAACAACTTTTGGTGGAGACTTATGTAGAAAACTATAGCGGACCTAGGTCCAAGCGTATTGTTCGATTTCATAATGCGGCTAAAAAACTAGTGGCCATTGCCGAGACGACGTGGTGCATGATAGATAGGTCAGCTAACAAACCCAAGAGAGTTCCCGAGGAGATTATAGACTTGTTTATCCCCGCATATGAAGAAAAGTAAGACTATTGTCATTACCGGAGTCTCCACTGGCATTGGCTACGACATCACTAAGTCATTTATTAATCGTGGTTACAAAGTGTTTGGTAGTGTGAGGAAGGAAGAAGATGGTAAACGACTGGTTTTAGAACTTGGAAACAAATTTGAGCCCCTCATATTTGATGTAACAGATGACGAGGCTATCGACAAAGCAGCCGAACATGTTTCCTCGCAAGTTGGAGCAGAAGGAATAGGTGGATTGGTCAACAATGCGGGGATAGCAGTTGGAGGACCTATGCTATATGTGGATATGAAGGAATGGCGTCATCAATTTGATGTCAATGTGTTAGGCTTGGTTAAAACAACTCAAGCTTTTGCTCCGTTATTGGGTGCAAGGAAAGGCCATCAATCCGAACCTGGCAGAATAGTGAATATCAGTTCGGTAGCTGGCAAGGTACCTATGCCATTTATTGCTCCCTACATAGGGTCAAAACATGCGGTGGAGGGTATATCTCATTGTCTTCGCCGCGAATTGCTATTGTACGGTATTGATGTGATCATCATTGGTCCTGGAGCGGTGAAGACTCCTATATGGAATAAGAGTACAGATATGCAACAATATGCTGAGACTCCTTTTGGGCGAGCACTCTCGATATTCTCCAATAAATTTGTTAGCAAAAGCATCAAGACTGCCTATCCTTCCGAAAAGTTAGGAGAGGATACTGTTGATATTTTTGAAAAGCGTAGACCTAAGACTAGGTATGCTATTGTACCTCAGTGGTTTACTAATTGGCTTGTTCCGCGCATATTGCCTGATCGATTTTTGGATCGCTTTCTAGGCAGGGCTCTAAAAATGGTCAAATAGTTATTGGCTAAGGTTATCCAGAGCCTTCTGGTAGTATTGGAGTAAGAGCATCTCCCTCCCTCGCATTTCACGAAACTGGTTTTCGCATGAGTATTAAGTTCTCTTTGGTTTTCATGGATTCTTTGAAAGTTCTTTAATTTAGGAGATAATCGCATAAAGTATGAAATTCGGAAGTGTCGCTAATCCTGAGGAAATTGATTTTACCCTACCAGATGATCATCATCATTCTCCCGGTGTATTAAAAAAAGGGAAGCCCGGTGGACTCTCAGATGTCTATGTGGGCTGTGCGAAATGGAATAAGGGCGACCTGAAAGGTTTTTACCCAAGAGGAACTAAGGATGAGCTTGGTTACTACTCTACACAATTCAATTCTATCGAGCTTAATGCCACATTTTACAATGCCTACCGAGCTGATCAGATTGGTGTTTGGCGTGATAAGACACCTGATGATTTTAAGTTTTTCCCAAAGGTGCATCAGTATATCAGCCATGTCAAAAGGTTAAATGATGTTGAGACTCCGGTTCAGGATTTTTGTGATTCAGCGAAGGCATTTGAGAGTAAATTGGGGATGGCCTTTCTGCAGTTGCATAATAACTTCGGGCCTAAAAATATGGACCGGCTAGAGACCGTTCTGGGTTATTGGCCCCAGGATGTTCCGCTCGCAGTGGAGCTTAGAAATACAGATTGGTTCAATGATGCTGATACAGCGGATTCTGTTTATAGCTTATTTGAACGTAACAACATCACCAACATCATCACAGATACTGCGGGTAGGAGGGATCTCCTCCATATGAGACACACCAGTACCGCTGCATTTGTACGGTATGTGGGAGCTAATCATGAATCAGACTATAGCCGATTGGACGATTGGATTGTGAGGATCAAAAAATGGATCGAAGAAGGATTGGAAAAACTTTACTTCTTTGTTCACCAGAATTTGGAAAAGGAGTCACCCCTGCTTTCAGCTTATTTTATCAGGGAGCTCAATCAAGAATTTGGATTTGCTTTGAAAATTCCCAGTGCACCTGACGAACAAGGCAAGCTTGCCCTTTAAGTTTATGTCATTCCATATGATTGGGACCATCAATTTCTTTTCATGACGGAAGGAGATGCACCTAATGATCTGTACAAGCTAGCAGCTTCTTTTGTGCAGTTTACTTCAAGGCATGTATTCCTGACAGGAAAGGCCGGCACGGGTAAGACAACCTTTCTCAAGGATATTGTTGAAAACTCGATGAAGAATACCATTGTGGTAGCACCAACAGGAGTAGCGGCCATCAATGCCGGAGGTGTCACCATGCATTCATTCTTCCAGTTGCCATTTGGTCCATTTATCCCAATATCTACCGCCGATGCTGATGGAGATCGTGTATTTAACCGAGCCACTCTTTTTCGCAAGTTGAGGTTAGGTAGTAATAAGAAGAAACTCATCAATGAGCTGGAGCTACTTATTATCGATGAGATTTCTATGGTGAGGGCGGATATGCTGGATGCTATGGACGCTATTTTGAGATACGTCCGAAAAAAACCAGCTGAGCCTTTTGGAGGTGTTCAGCTTTTGATGATTGGGGATCTTTTTCAGTTGCCACCGGTTGTTCCTGAGACTGATTGGAGAATTTTACAAGCTTATTACGATAGCCCTTATTTCTTCAGTGCAAAGGCTCTCACAGATGAGGGGCTGGTCTGTATAGAATTAGAAAAGGTATTCCGTCAACGCGACAATGCTTTTATTACCCTGCTCAATAAAGTCCGTACTAATACTGCGGGTATTGATGATATAGAAAAGCTGAATGAATGCTACTCAGGTGTATCGCTAAAGAAAAAGAACGTTATCACACTGACAACCCACAATCAAAAGGCTCATGGTATCAACAGTACCAATCTGCGGCAGCTGAAAGCCGGAACCTTTACGTTTGAGGCCATCATTGATGGAGAATTTCAAGAGAAATCCTATCCGGCAGAAGAAGTCTTGGAGTTGAAAGAAGGTGCCCAGGTTATGTTTACTAAAAATGATCGGGAGGACCCTCGAAGGTACTACAATGGCAAAATCGGTGTTGTCAGTGCAATAGCAGGCGATGATATCTTTGTCTCTTGTCCTGAGGATGAATCGGAGATCATGGTAGCGCAAGAAGAATGGAAGAGTATCAAATATGAATTGAACGAAGAAAGTCAGGAAATCGAGGAGAGAGAGCTGGGTACCTTTAGACAGTATCCTTTGCGTTTGGCTTGGGCCATTACCATACATAAGAGCCAGGGTCTTACTTTTGAGAAAGCCATAATCGACGCCGGGGCGTCTTTTAGTTCAGGTCAAGTTTATGTAGCGTTGAGTAGATTAACCTCTTTGGAAGGCCTGACCTTGAGTTCTAGGATCACTAGCGACAGCATTCGAACAGATGCGAGAATTGTGGAGTTTATGCTAGCGCAACCGTCCAATTATCGAGACTTTCAAGCAACACTAAAGAAGGAAACAGCGACCTTCATTCAAAAAACATTGATCAATAGTTTCGAT
>JAHCMJ010000383.1 GCA_019192485.1 Cyclobacteriaceae bacterium HetDA_MAG_MS6
TAGCTTACAAAGCTTGTTAAATACAAACCTGTCGGATACCTCCAAGGTAAACACCCTGATCAACCTGGCTTTTGAGCTTAGAACCATTGATGCCACCGCCACCATTGCCATGGCCAACCAAGCCTATTCACTAGCTGATTCTATAAGCTTTTTAAAAGGCAAAGCGCAAGCCTTGCGAAATATAGCTATCGGATATCTCTACCATAACAAATCAGACTCCGCGGTTTATTATGGGCGACTTTCTGAGCGGCTTGCTGCTTCCATAAATGACCATAGGGTCCAGGGAGATGCTTTCAATACCATTGGAAATGCATACCAAATAGAGTCCAGTTATGACTCAGCCAGAGAAGCCCATCAAAGATCCTTCGACTTATTTGCCATAATCCACAATTCGAGTGGTATGGCAACGGCCTTAAGCAGTATTGGGATTACCTATAGCGAACAAGGCAAACATTCCAAGGCACTCGAACACTATCAACAAGCGATGAAGATCTACGAAGAAAATAGCCAAATCGAAAACATAGCTAACACCTATAACAATATGGCCAATATCTACATGGAGAGAGATGAGTTTGATAAAGCGCTAGCATATTACCTAAAAACCTCGAAGTATGACAGTATTACCGGAAACAAATCCGGAAGAGCGCATACCCTACTGAACATTGGTAATATTCTGATCAACATGGGTCGTACTGAAGAAGCCAAAGACAACTATCAATTAGCTATTAGTCTAGCACAGTCTAGCGGTTCGGAATGTTCGATCAGCATGCCTATGACTCAACTTGGCGACCTATATCTGGATGAGCAAGAATATGATTCGGCATATTACTACATTTCAACTGCCCTCTCCATTGCCAAACGCTGCGACTATGACCGGTCCATGGCAAGTGCTTACCTTGACTTAGGAGAATACTACAGAAGCAAAGGAGACCTTGATATGGCAGCTCGTCAGTTGTTGACCGGTTTTCGGGTAGCGGAAAAAAAAGAGTTGAAACCCAATATGGAAGAATTGTCAGAAGCACTTTTTGAGATTTATGAATTGAAGAAAGACTACGCTTCTGCCTTTACCTATCTCAAAATTTCCAAAGCTTTAGAAAGAGAGCTCTTCAACAAAGAGAACACCCAAAAAATTACCCGACTGGAATCCGAGTACGAATTCGAAAAGGAAAAACAAGTGATCGCAGCTGAACAAGAAAAAAAGGAGTTAGCATTCCAACAAAAACTCACCAAGCAAAGGTGGATCCAGTATACTGCTTTATTGATTATGGTCCTCCTTGGGGTAATAGCTATCATTTCCTTCAAGTCCTACAAAAGAAAGCAGGCTGACAATACCTTGCTAGTAGAAAAAAATGAAAATTTAAAAGCACTTAGGGTCAGAGAAAGGCTCTTGTCCCAAGAGGCTATAGCCGTTAAAGAAAGAGAATTAGCAACCATGGCCATGTCTACTCATGAGAAGAATAGTTTGCTGCAAGACCTTGAACAGAAAGTTAGTTTCCTGGAAGCCAGACTTGATGACGGCGTAAAAAATGACCTCAAAGAAATGCGGAAAACTATAGCTGAGAGTTACTCGCTTGATAAGAGTTGGGACAGTTTTCTTCATAGGTTTGAAGATGTGCATCCACAGTTTTTCGACAAGCTCAAAGTTGAAAACCCCAACCTGACCATTAATGACTTAAAGCTTAGCGCTTATCTGAAAATTGGTATGAGCAATAAAGAAATCGCTAACGTGACGCACTTAACCTTGGGATCAGTCAAAAGCAGCATCAACCGATTGAAGAAAAAACTCAATATTGAAGCCCAAGGTAGTATAAGGGACTTCGTCTTGAGGTATGCCTAGCCTAAGGCTTTTACAATCTGACTGATCACTATAAAGCACGATACACTAACCTCACTATTTCCCCAATTTTACCAGGCTGAATCCATCGAGTGACAATCACCAGGTCCTGTTGTTGATCTATCACCACATAATTTCCGCCAAAACCAGCTGCATAAAACAGGTGATCCGGAAGGCCTTCCCATTGACGCGGGCCTTTGTTCAGCCACCACATATAACCATAGCTTTCGTAGGCCTCGGCTGGAGTTTGAATCCTATTAATCCAGTCCTCGGAAATCAACTGTTGATCCTTCCATTTTCCATTTCTAGCGAACAGCAGCCCAAACCGACCTTGATCCAACGTACTGACAAACATACCGCCGCCATGATGACCTCCCCCACTTACAGATTGCATCCTGATCCCATCGATTACCGTCCAGCTCTTATCATATCCATACCATCTCCACGTGCTACTGGCCCCGATGGGATCCATGATTTTTTCTTTTAATACCTGGGGAAGTGGTCGTCTCCATACCTGCAGCGCAGAATAAGCCAGCACATTGACCCTGACATCGTTGTATTTGTAACTGGCACCGGGTGTCCTGAGTTGACGATACCTCATTTCATCAAAACCATCTTCCTTGTTTGGGCGATCAGTCCAATCGTACAATCCAAAAAATTCACCTGACCAGTCAGATGTTTGTTGTAGAAGGTGCTCCCAAGTAATCTGACCGTTGTGCTCGCCTTGGAAAGTGCCATCCCAGACGTATTCCTGTACCTTATCATTAACGGATTGGATCAACCCTCCGTCTTGCGCTAGTCCCACGGTCGTCGACAGGTAGCTCTTCGTCACACTGAAAGTCATGTCGACACGTCCTAAATCTCCCCATTGAGCAATTATATATCCATCTTTAATGATCATGCCCGCAGGCCCTCCTCTAGGCTTCGTAGGACCTTGTAAACCATGATAGGGTTCTCGCTTAAAACCTTCTAAAATAGCCAGACGCAAATCTCTTGGACCAGAGTATTCGTTGGCTTCCGCAAAATCTACAGCGTCTTGTAATTTGTTTGTATTAAATCCGACTTCTTTCGGGTCTTTCGTTCTCCATTCATTTTTACAAGGAAAATAGTCTTGAGCGGTTAGAGTCAAGGCGCAGCATACCAAGACAAGGGTGAATAGCTTTTTCATCATCACAGAAAGTTACATCAGGTAGCTGGTCTTAAAAAATGCTTAAATGGGAGTACGCATACTTTGCCCTTGAGACAACCTCACGGAATAGCAATCAAGCAAGCATCCGAGGCAATCAGATTTTCATAAGTGTATCCAAAAAACCCATATTCTCCCCTTTTTCCTTGGCAATTAGAACCGGGATATCCTTGCTCAGAAATACCAATTTCTCCGCTGTGGAACCCATCAACAGTGCCGATATATTCGTGCGGCCTCTGGAGCCTATGACGATTATGTTTGTACCGTGCTCTACCGCATAGTCGTATGTCAATTCGGGATATTTGCCATCGTCAGTCAGGATATAAGTGCAGGAAGTACTAATAGGAAAATGATGTTTTTCAAGGAACCTGGAAAAATCCTTAGCAGCATGATTTCGCATGATCTCTGCAAACTCCTCGTAGGACTTGCCTGTCTTATAGTAACCAATGGGGACACCGTAGACGTGTACTGTTTCTAGAGAAGCCTTAGAACCTTCCTGCATAGCAGAAGCTAAATGCATGGCCAGAACCGAATGGTCTGAAAAATCAATCGGCACCAACAACTTGTCAATTTTCAGTGCACAATCCTGGGTGACCAGCAACAATGAGCAAGGGCATTTACGGGCA
>JAHCMJ010000384.1 GCA_019192485.1 Cyclobacteriaceae bacterium HetDA_MAG_MS6
TCTTGCTTACCAAGCCAGAATTTTCTTGGGAGACTAATGGTGTGCTACCTACTGTTACCGAAGGTCCACAGATACTTAAAAATGGGGATAAGATCTTTATCGTCTATTCAGCAGGTGGTTGCTGGACCGACGGTTATTCTTTGGGTTTGCTTACGGCCTCTGCAGAGGCTGATCTGATGGATCCGGCTTCGTGGCAGAAGACCACGGAGCCGGTTTTTACCCAAAATCCGCAGGGAATGGCCTTCGGCCCTGGACATAACGGATTTTTCAAAACCCTGGACGGCGAAGAAGATTGGATTATCTACCATGCTAATCCCTTTGCAGGGCAAGGCTGTGGGAGTAATCGCTCAATCAGGATACAACCCTTTACCTGGGATGAAAATGGCGTACCGGTATTTGGTACCCCTCATCCACTACAAGAAAAACTAACGAAACCCTCCGGCGAGTATTGATACCCTCAATCTGGTCGATAAAATACCATAATCATGAAAACGACAACAATCATTACTACATGTCTGACAATCATTATGCTTAATAGTGCTATAGCACAACCCAATGTGATTGATCTGGAACTAGACGTACAGAAGTCGAATATTTCCGTTTTGGATATTGACGGAGATGGCCATAGAGACCTACTTATCGTAGGTGAAAATCCCGACGGTCGATTTGCTCAGTTGTTTCAAAACGATCAAAACCTGACCTTTTCCAAAGTGGCTTCCCCCTTTGTAGGCGCTGCACTGACCACAGTCGAATGGGGAGATATCAACGGAGATGGCTACCTCGATGCTATCCAGTCAGGCTTTGGTCTGGACTCTATTGTCTCGGATCTGTTTTTATCTGACGCTCAAGGCCAATTCAGTGTCGATCTGACATTGATCAATCCTGTGCATATGGCTCCGTCATGCGGTATGGCCGACCTGAATAATGACGGATATACGGATCTGTACATTTTCGGAAATCACTTTGAAGGTAGACCGCAGCTTTTCTTCAACGACACGACCGGTGGCTTTACACTAGATACTCAGTTTGAGTCTTATGTTTTTATTGATCCTCAGGTCAGCGAAGTAGACATCGACAATGATGGCGATTTAGATCTTTTCGTAATGGCAGGCTATGAGCAGGGTATAGACGCCAGGTTCGCCAGGTTGTTTATCAACGATAGAGGGACTTTCACAGAAGAAGATCCTCAAATTATCGCTAAAGGGTTTGGCCATTCCGAGTGGGGAGATTATGATTCGGATGGTGATCTGGATTTGCTGCTCAATGGAGACGGATGGGTCAACTCTGGTGAAGACAATGACCACATCTACAGACTGTATCAAAATACGGATGGTGAATTGCAGGAAGTGACCACTTTTACTACTTATCGTCAAAGCAACGTAGGAGATGGTAGCCGCTTTGCTGATTGGGATAACGATGGCGATCTTGATATTGTCCTGACCGGATGGAACCAGGATGCTGAGCGGCAATCGACTGCTATATACGTCAACGATGCAGGCACATTCACTGCTTATGAGGGTAATGCAATTTTGCCAGGTGTCTCAGAGAGTGCACTGGAATTAGGTGATCTTGACAACGATGGCGATCTTGACCTGATCATAGGGGGCTATTCCGGCAATGAATGGAATGGAGAGGGCTCCGCCTATAATAGGAATGTTTCATTGATTATCGAAAATACCCTGGCGGGTACTAATGAAGCTCCTGCGGCACCCGGGGGACTTGTTGCTGAGCCTGAGGGGCCTCATGTCACCTTTAGCTGGTCGGCACCTGCTGATGATAAAACGAGTAGCGAATCTCTTACTTACAATTTTTTTCTGATAGATGAGCAAGGCAGGCATTTCTATTGTCCACTAGCCGACACAGCAACTGGGTTCCTCATCATTCAAGAAAAAGGCAACGTGCAACTCAATACGTCATGGACAGTGTATAACCTGGCTTACGGTACTTACCAATGGGGTGTACAAGCTATCGACAATAGCTTTGCCGGATCCCTTTTCACCACAGCTAACTTTACACACCGCGAAGGAGGGCCACTTGGACTATTACCTTCAAATCAGTCTTTGGTATACCCCAATCCGGCCCAGGGCAGCATCAAGCTAGATGTACCTAAGGATCTGCAGTCTATTGCAGTTTGGACCATGGATGGCAAAATCATATATCAACAGGAGGTAGAGTCATCCGAGTACCTTGAACTAAGGCTACCGACAGGTATCTATATGGTCAAAGCAAGTTTTGCTCATGGCAAGCAATTGACTGAGAAGATCATCGTCCGATAACCTCTGCATATTCAATACAAGATCATGAAAAACTATCTACTTTTTTTCGCAGGTTTACTAGCTTATGTTGTTGTCCAGGCGCAGGATTATTCCTTTCGCTATGCATTGGCGATCAAGACACCAGGTAATGATGCGAAGACCTACCAGCTCGATATCGATAGCTCGGGCATTTCGAATAAGCTTTCATTACCGGTCAAAGTCGACCACCAGCTTGAAAAAGAGGGTAGTGATCAGATATTGAATATAACCATCGAATCAGAGGAAGAGGCCTATATCAATCTGAGTGGAGAATTATTACTCGATGACTACCTATATGACTCCACTCAGCTTTACTTGCCTGGATTTTGGTACAGAAAAAACTTCCGATCACCGGACAAAGCGCCCAACGCCAGGGTCAGCAAAAGCTGGATAGTTCGTGAAGATAGACTCAGTACACCACTCACTGGGGCTTATGATCAAGTCAGAGGCCAAGGCGTAAACCTGCTGAGGTTGGACATTGCAGACAAGGTCGCATTGGCTCCCATCAATCAGGGAGAGGTGATATTGAGTGGGCCCACCAATCTTGGGGCTTTGGGGTTCAGTGAACAAAACGGTGAGGTGGCGCTTTCTTTTTCAATTCCTTATCGGGAAGCACCGCATAGCTACTATCGTAAACTTACACTGGGGGATCCTATCACCTCCTTTGTGCGATTGCAGCCCGGCGAAAGCCTTACCGTGCGGTACCTGATCAGGTCATTGGAAGCTCGCGATTATTCGGATTTTGTGGCGCAGTCATGGACGGCGTCATATACGATCAAAAAGCCACAACCTGTGCAGGATGATACATTTTCCGACCAGGAGATCAAGCAGGTTTTGGCAGAATTTTGGAAACAATCTTTTATTTCCACAACAACCCTCAAGGGGTATTCTGGGGTGCATCTACAGACCGCAGACTGCAAGTCTGTTCCGTTATTGGAAGTAGGCTTTGTGGGCCGCGTACTGTTGAATGCCTCCAACTCCCTTGAGTTCGGATATCAACAAAAAGACCAGGAGCTCATTGATATGTCCATCGAGATATGGGACAGCTATCTAAGCAATGGGTTTACGAAGGGAGGACTTTTTCGGGAGGTCGTAGATGAGTATCACAACTGGGAAGCCGATGTGTTTTCTATTCGCCGACAGTCCGAGGGTCTTTATGCCACCCTCTTTTACCTACAGGATGAGAGAGCTGCAGGGAGATCGCATCCCGAGTGGGAAAGTAGGGTGAAGGCCATGCTGGAGCGCTTTGCCAAGCTACAAGAAAAGGACGGTTCCTTTCCACGAAAATTCGATGATAAACTCAACGTCAAGGACAGGAGCGGGGGTAGCTCATCGTGCATTG
>JAHCMJ010000385.1 GCA_019192485.1 Cyclobacteriaceae bacterium HetDA_MAG_MS6
ATGGAATCAAGCGCTATGATGCTAATCTCGATGAGCATAATCATATCTACTGTACCAAAACGCATGCGATTCAAGATTATCATGATGAACAACTTAATGATTTGATAAGAAAGTTTTTTGAACAAAAACAGGTTCAAAACTTTAAGATATCTGATATCAAGCTTCAGATAAATGGGGAAAAAATTGACCCCGACCAAGATGTAACTATTGTTTAACTCATAAATACAAATTCGAAAAATGTCATTAGTAGGAAAAAAAGCTCCACTATTTACGGTCCCAGCAGTAATCAACGGTGATGAGATTGTTGAGGACTTTTCATTGGAACAGTATATTGGCAAGAAGGACGTTATCTTCTTCTTCTATCCTAAGGATTTTACTTTTGTATGTCCTACCGAAATCCATGCTTTTCAGGAAAAACTAGCTGAGTTTGAAAAAAGAGGCGTTCAGGTAGTCGGAGCTTCTACCGATACTGAAGAGACGCACCTTGCCTGGTTATTGACAGACAAGGACAAGGGAGGAATCTCAGGAGTTACTTACCCTTTAGTAGCTGATACGGCTAAGACTGTCTCCTCCAATTATGGCGTGTTGGCAGGTGACTGGAATTATGATGAAGAAGGTAGTTTGGTCTTTGAAGGAGCACCAATTGCTTACCGAGGTACTTTCTTTATTGATAAATCAGGCGTAGTACGACATGAAACGATCAATGATTTGCCTCTTGGCCGAAACATTGACGAAATGTTGCGAGTCGTTGACGCTTGGCAGCATGTAGAGAAGTTTGGCGAAGTATGTCCTGCCAACTGGGAGGAAGGTAAAGATGCTATGCAAGCTACTCGTGATGGCGTAGCAGATTATCTTGCTTCCCACTGATACGAGCTTAGGAATTGATAATTTTGAAGCCCCGGGTATCTTACTCGGGGTTTTCTTTTTTTATGCAGTTTGTCTACAACATAGCTATATATGTCTATCGGATTTTGATCCACGTTAGTTCGGTTTTCAATTCAAAAGCCAGGGCTTTCTTAAGAGGTAGGTCTGGGTGGATTGATCAGCTATCGGATCGCCTGCCAGACGATAAAAAGATACTTTGGCTTCATGCCTCATCACTTGGCGAATTTGAGCAAGGCAGATCCATTCTGAAGAGAATCAAACGCTCACATCCAAATTTTTTCATTTTGCTGACATTTTTTTCTCCATCTGGATATGAGGTCAGAAAAAACTTTGAAGGAGCGGACTGTGTGGCGTACATGCCTTTAGATACACCTTCCAATGCGCGAAGATTTGTGAACATCGTAAAGCCCAGTTTGGCGATTATGGTTAAGTATGATTTCTGGCTTAATCACCTGCAAGCTTGTTTCCAATCTGGGGTTCCGGTCATCTATATTTCGGCAAATTTCCGAAGTGGTCAGGTGTACTTCAATTTTGCGAAAAGGTTATATCTTCCCATATTCCGACAGGTCAAGCACTTCTTCGTACAGAATGAAAGGTCTCGAAACGCGCTAGTTTCCTCCGGTATATCGCAAGCGACAACTGCCGGAGATACAAGGTTTGATCGGGTGCTGGAGATTGCAACTGAGGCTCGAGATATTCCGATCATTCGACGTTTTAAGGGAGAGGACAAGTTGATGGTGTTGGGAAGTACTTGGCATTCCGATATGGCTTTTGTGGCACCTCTTGTAGAAGAATACCAGAGCCAATTTAAGTTTGTGATAGCCCCTCATCAGGTGAGTAAGTTAGATATTCAGAAGATTCAGGAACAATTTTTAGATAGTATTACCTTTTCGGAGGCAGAAGGTTTACCAGAGCAAGTACTAGATCATCGCGTAATGATTATTGACAATGTTGGCCTGTTATCGGCTATATATGGTTATGCCAACTGGGCGTACGTAGGAGGGGCATTTAGAGGAGCTCTGCACAATATCCTTGAGCCGGCTGCTCATGGGATACCTGTCTTTTTTGGAGAGCATCCTAATAATCATAAGTTTAACGAAGCTGAAGGTCTCGTCCAATCCGGTGGCGGAATTACATTTTCTTCTTACAAGGAATTGAAAGCTAACTTTATGGCATTGATGGATCAGCCTACTTATCAAAAAGCTGCCAATTCAGCTCGAGAATATATTTCCTACAATAGTGGCGCTACAGACCTTATTATGGAAAAAGTAAAGTCTATTTTGTTATGACGGGTACTGTTGTAAGGTCTACAGGTTCCTGGTATCAAGTACGGCTAATGTCGGGAGAGGTGATCGACTGCCGACTCCGAGGTAAATTCAAGCAAGAGGACAAAAAAATCACTAATCCAATCGCTGTTGGCGATCAGGTTCAGATTGCTATTTCTACAGACAAAGACTACCTGATCGAAGGTATAGAGGATCGAAGCAACTATGTCATTCGAGTTTCTCCAAAGAAAAAAGGTCACTACCATTTGCTGGCAGCAAACATCGATCAGGCAGTGGTCATTGCTTCGTTGAAAAGACCCAGAACGTCTCTTGGGTTTATAGACAGGTTTTTAGTAACGCTTGAAACATTTCGAATCCCGGGTATCATTATTATCAATAAAAGTGATTTGTATGATCAAGTCGAGATTGATGCATTGGAGGAGACCCTCTCCCTGTACAGGTCTATTGGATATAAGATTGTACTTACATCTTTTCAGGACAAGGGGACAGATGATGTGAAGTCATTTTTCAAAACAAAAACTACACTGATCACGGGTCATTCAGGTACTGGGAAATCTACCTTGATCAATCTACTTTCTCCAGAGGCACATCAATCAATCTCTAAAATTTCTGATTTTGCCAAAAAAGGTGTTCACACTACCACATTTGCAGAAATGTTTGCCATAAACTCTGACTCCTTTGTGATTGATACCCCGGGTATCAAAGAATTAGGCCTGGCAGAAATTGCGGAAGATGAGCTTTCACATTATTTTCCTGAAATGCGAGCGTTTCTCGGAGCGTGCAAGTTTCACAATTGTAGGCATGTCAATGAGCCAGGTTGCGCCATTCAAGAGGCTGTGGAGGAAGGCAAGATATCTATGAGTCGGTATTCTAGCTACCTAAGCATGCTCGAAAACTATGACAATCGCCGGTGACTACGAAAACGAGTCTTCGCCAGTAATAGCAGATATCTGGGTATCAACCCGATATTACCATGTTTCAATACTTGCCAGATTTCATATAAAATCCGTTTTCTCAGTTCCCGGTCCTCCTCCTTGGACTGATTGAGCTTAAAAATCTTACGACAAACGAGGTATGTACTACGTTGATGTGGATTTCGGAATTGGAATTGTTGCCTAGAAAGTGAATTCTTCAATACTCTTTTCTTAACAAGTACTCCCGCGTTGAAACAATAGGAGAAGGTTCTTGATGATCGGACCCAGAAATCAAAATCTTCGTAGGTAAGTTGCTCATCATAGCCACCAATTGAGTCGAATACAGATCTCCTGATCATCATAGAAGCTGGATTGATGAAATACGTGGAGATTAGTTTTTGATATACATCTCCCCGCGGAATATTGGAGATTTCAGATTCCATGTATTGAACAGCTGTTTCTTCACCATGCTCATCAATGAATAGTGCATTGGAAAAGTGTACTCCATGCTTTTCACTGGCTTTTTCAAAATCCTTTATACCTGCTTCCA
>JAHCMJ010000386.1 GCA_019192485.1 Cyclobacteriaceae bacterium HetDA_MAG_MS6
GGATGGTATTTCAAGTTGATTTTCATTGACATGGATAATCGAGCCATCTCCGTCGTTGAAGATCACAATATTACCATTTGCGCTGGTTAAGTGTGTGGGTACCGAACTTTGTAAGGTTAGGTCCAACCATCGGACAGACTCTTGGTGTCCATGATCGCTATGGTTGATTACTCCCGTATCAAAAAACCGCGTTTCGTTACCGCTTCTGTTGATCACCGTCAAATACCTCCCAGAGTTGGAGCTGTAGTATCTGGCACCTTCTGGCATCCCCGTATCTACAGAGCCGATTATATCCTCACTCGCAGTTTGCATCACCTTAATCTCATCTTCGTAGATCAGAGAAAGTCGTACCCATTCATCCTCAAGGTCTGCAAAAGAGTTGGGCTGCTCAACTTCCATTTTATCATCATCATCGTCGCAGGATGTAAAAACAGAAGCCAGAATAATCAGGGCCAAAAGTTTATAAGTCACTTTTTTCATAAGTAATTGTTTTAGTGAAACTAGATACGTTGATTTGTCAATATTCTATCATTAGAATCTCCTTACAGAGATATTTCCATTGGCGTCTTCGGCCCATACGGTAAGCACTTCAGATCCTGACATTTGCCTAATAGCCTCCTGGCCAGTTAATAGCTCGAACAAATTGATCTCCTGCTTATTGGTCAAATCCAAGCCTCCGTCTGGCCTGAATTGATGGGGCCAATTTGATTGTCCCCAAATCCATTCTGCCTGTATTTCTCCTTCTTGAGCAGGATTAGCGGGGTTAGGCGAGACTATATATATCCAGAGGAAAATGATATCAGAAGAGGAGGAATGATCCATATTGCGCCATACACTTCCAGATACTGTTCCTGAAGTAGGGTCAAGCACATTTACTCCTATTTGAGGAGCATAATCACGTTGAACATACAAAGTCGTATGGTAGGTCGTGTTGTCTGCGTAAGAGGTTTCATTACCTTCCATATCTGCAGCTTTGATAGAAAAGTGATAAGGGCCAGCGAGTATCAACCCTCCAGCAGGAATCAATGGATTCGTTTCATTGAGATAGACCGAAAGGTTATCGTCAAGCCCACTTTGGAATGATGTAGGATCATCAAGCTCAGAGTGGCTAATGGTATGATTATAGTTAAGCAAGATAAAATTATTCGCATTGTAAACCCTACCATGTGTGTGCCCATCAAAACCATTGTGCACATCTATTACGATTTCTGAAATTCCCGTTGCATCCTCTACCTGAAAAGCCAGTGGGATAATGGAAGACTCTGCTGATACTTCCGT
Organism: Cyclobacteriaceae bacterium HetDA_MAG_MS6; assembly: GCA_019192485.1. Classification (GTDB taxonomy): domain Bacteria; phylum Bacteroidota; class Bacteroidia; order Cytophagales; family Cyclobacteriaceae; genus MS6. The sequence continues at coordinate 1,279 of JAHCMJ010000386.1, forward strand.
AAAATGATCAGGGGCAATGACCTGAGAACCACCTATAGCAGTGATCACAGGACTTTCTAAGTCTAGCGTTTCATCGTCTCCTGATTCCAAACAGGAGCAGAACAAACACAAAAGCATAAAAGCGATAGGCGAAATTCCCTTCATTACTTAACTTCTATATACACGCAACAATGTTGCAAATATAAATGACAGCATTCTTCATGCAACTTTGTTGCAAATTATTTTTCTGTGATGATTGGCACCTTAAGGGATACTGAGAAATTGCGTCCCTGTTCCGGGAGATTGATCAAACGATACCTGCTGATATGGTTAAAATAGGATGTATTTAATATATTGTTCACATGCATCCTGAATCGAAAGTTCCTTTTACCCATCTGAATACCAAGACCTATCCCTGCGTTCAGGACCAAGCTCCCGGGTGTGGGCCTCTCATTCCGATCTACCCGGTTTTGATCGAATATCTGCTTTGCTCCCAAGAAGATGTAGGTACTATTGATTTTCGAATGATGTCTGAAAATACCCTCGTACTCTAAGTTTGCCAGCACTGAAGCTCCGGGGGTCAGTGGCAATGGCAAATCGGTATCCAGGTTAATATTCTGAACCCATTCCGCCGCGACAGTAGCCTTCAAATAAAATGGCAATTGGTAATTAGCCATCAATTCAAGGCCATTAAACAATGCATCATTTTGCCTGTATTGCCATAAACTACCTCCTGATGGAAGATTAGAAAACTGCCCTGTGGGCGACAGATAAATATACTGATCGTAGTAAGCGTAAAAGGCAGAAAAGTCTAGCGAGAAATGCTCATCGGTATGCAAAAAAGTTAAATCAGCCTGGTAACCTCTTTCAATATCCATTGAGGAGTCACCCCTTTCATGACGAAAATTACCATGATGCACCCCATTGCTGGCCAGCTCAATCACAGAAGGAAAACGAAAACTGTTACCAAAATTCAGTTTGATGCTATTTCTGGGATTCAGTACATATGACAGTCCTGCTGCACCACTAAAGTTCTGAAAAGCGCGATCAAACTCAGGTGTTCTTTCTTCAAAATCTCCTGTGGGCTGGAGCGTACCTCTGTCATACAAAGGTTGTAGGTGCTGCTGAACTGCATGCTGTCCACGATCATAGCGTAAACCGGCATTGAATACCCACTTACCACTAACCTCCCAAATATGGTAATTAAAAAAACCGACTTGGGAGGAGCTAAAATCGGGTAACAAAAACTCAAAACCCTCCCTTTCGTTCACTGAATACTGGAACTGTCCTCCAAACAAAATCTTATGATGTTGAGTCCGATTTACCTGGTACCGCACATTAGCAGTATAGGTAGCAAGCTGCAGTCCTAGTGCAAGATCACTATTGACTGCCGTGGCCTCGATCCCGTGAGCACCCGGAAATGACAATTCCTGTCTACTGTTCCATTGCACGCCCAAGTCCACCTCTAACTTGTTTTTTCCTACCACAAAGCTGTTGTTATTGACCAGCATCAAGTGTTGGTTTTGTTGCTTCGGAAAATCAATATTTCTATACCTGTTTTGATGCCTGAGACCGTAAATTCTGGGAATTCCTATAGCTCCTGTAAATATTCCAGCCTCTTGGTTAAAAGCCGAAAACCGAAGAGTAGAAGAAGTACGGCTATTTGAGCGACCCACCATTACACTGTAGTGCAGTTCTCGCCCCGCAGTATTCTTTAGCCTATTTTGATAAATGGGCAAGTTGAAGCCAGCGTACGTAAACTCACTGGCGGGTACCATGTAGTCGCCGTAATCCTGATGGGTAAGGCGGGCACTATACACCCATTGATTTTTCCTTCCCCTCCAGCCCAGCGAGTTGGAAAACGCATGATTATTCGATTGATAGGTAGTGATCCAATCCACTTCATCGGTAAGGTCAGTCGCAAATTCTTGCGATTGAATGTTAATTACACCTCCGAGACCATCAGAACCATATAAAAGAGATGCCGGACCTTTGATGACCTCCACGGAAGATACATCAAAGGGGTCGATCTCCAGGCCATGGTCAGCTCCCCATTGCTGTCCTTCCTGCTTGATACCCCTGTTGTTGACTAGTATTCTATTGAAACTCATGCCGCGAATAACAGGTTTTGCGATACCCACGCCCAGATTCATGGTACTAATGCCAGGAATAGATGCCAGCGCTCCGGTAAAAGTTCCCGTTTGATTCCTTTCAATGAATTCTTTATCCACGACATTTAATGATTGACTATTGACCAAAAGCGTGGATAACAAATTTTGATGTTGTACCTCCACCGTTTCCAATACATGTACAGCATCTTGTAAGGTTATTTGCACTTTCGAAGGGTTGTCAACACTAT
>JAHCMJ010000387.1 GCA_019192485.1 Cyclobacteriaceae bacterium HetDA_MAG_MS6
ATAACGGCTTTGACCTCCTTCATTTTGGATACCACGTTTACTTCTCCAACTGCCGCGGCGTGATATTCGCCACCGGCTTTTTCCGTAATATCTCTGAGAGCCCTGGTAGAGGAGAGATTGGACACAGTGTTGCCTTTTCTTTTTTGTAAGACATAGTCGCTAACTGCAACCAGCGTATACTCCTCGCCGAAGGACTGCCCATCTTCGCAGACAAGTACCAGTCGGTCTACATCGGGATCTACAACAATACCGAGATCAAATTGCCCGGCTTCAAGCTCCTGGCATATGTGGGCAATATTCTCAGGTAAAGGTTCTGGGTTATGCGGAAAGGCTCCATTTGGCTCGCAGTAGAGTTCAGTGACCTCTGCTCCTAGTTTTTGCAGCAATCTCGGTACGGCAATTCCACCCGTACTGTTAACAGCATCTACAATGATTTTGAACTTACGTTGTTTGATGGCCTCAACATCAACTAATTCCAGCGCTATGATTTTTTCGATATGTCGATCAATATAGGTGTGATCTTCACTGGTCGTTCCATATTTCTTGGGTTCGACAAACATGATCTCACCTGTCTCAGCAAGATGAAGTACCTCCTTGCCATTTTCGGCAGAAATAAACTCACCGGAACTGTTAAGCAACTTTAGCGCATTCCAACCTGCTGGATTATGGCTGGCCGTTATGATGATGCCACCTGCTGCCGACTCTTCGGTTACAGCAATCTCAACTGTTGGCGTAGTGGAGAGTCCTAAGTCGATCACATCAAGACCTTGAGCATTAAGCGTATTGGTGATTAGTGATGTGATCACAGCGCCTGAAGGCCGCGCGTCTCTTCCGATGACGACTTTGGGATTTTTAGGGCTTTGCTTTTTGATCCATTCTCCAAATGCCGAAGCATACTTTACGACATCTATTGGAGATAATGTTTCGCCAGCTTTTCCTCCTATGGTTCCTCTGATTCCTGCGATAGATTTTATTAGTGTCAAGTTGCTTTGGGGGTTTAGCGGTGCGCAAAGATAGAAGGATTTGTAAATCCACCTAATCCTGGACACCAGGTAATACTTTAAGGATTTGCTATTGTCAATTTTTTACCTTGAAATCGACGCCAATGCTCTTCAAGGCACAATCTTCATGCCACTTCACATGATTTGCTGATATCTGAAAATTCTGAGATTAGAGCTGCTTCATAGTAGCTTCAACTAGATCAATTGAATTTGGCCATTACCTTATTTACCTCTGATTCAGAGTTGCCGCAGGCTTCGCCGGCTGTCATAGTTTTACCACAATAGCCACAGGTTGTTCCTTCTTTATTAAGGAAAGGGCTTTGGGAGGCGCAAGTACCCTTAAATTCACCGTTTTTCAGGAAAATAAGTCGTACAGACATGCCTATAAAAAATAATGCTACTAGTCCGATGCCGAGAAGTACTGTTGCCATGCTTCAATCTTTACTAAAGATGCAAAATTAGTGAATCGTATTGTCTTAATCTCGATTCCCTCTTGTCCTGGTAAACAAATATTTTGGTGATTTGATTCTTTATTTAACCAGAAAATGATCAAGACCGGCATAAGCTCCATGGCTTTTGTGTTGTTGACTAACAAAAAAAGGCAGGTGTCCGATAATCACCTGCCTTTATTCAACCAGCTATGATGCTCAATTTGTATTCAACAAATTTCACATGGGTCAAAAAAAAGATAAAATCCTTGATTTTCCAGGGTTTAGGCACTCACAAATGGGTCACACCTATGCGGGAACTGCCTCCAGAGAGTCAATAAATTGCTTCAAATCCAAATCAGGGTCCAGGTTGAGCTTCTTTTTGATCCTGATACGTGCCATGCTTACGCCATGAGCGGTATTGTTCAATAGATTGGCTACTTCCTTATTGGTCATGTTGATTTTGATGTAAGCGCAATGTCTTAATTCATTATTGGTCAGATTAGGGTATAACTTCTGCAGCTGCGAAAAGAAGTGTGGATGTACTGACTCGAAGTGAAGCTTAAAGCTTTCCCAATCACGATCGATATTTTGATTCTCCTTGATCATCCGAGCAATCTTTTTCAATTCATTTTTGGAGGCTTCATTAGCTGAAAATCTGATGACTTCCTCTGAGAGCTCATCAATGAGTTGATTTTTACTGGTCATGTAAAGCGCAGCAGATGCTAGTTCTCTTTGCTTGAAATCGACTTTGTCTCTAAGCATTTGATTTTCAACAAGCTGTAGTCTTTTTTCAAGTTCTGCTCGTTTCCTGGCCTTTTTAGATAATCGTAGTGTGCGGTACAGGAAGAAAAGCAAGAGTAAAGTGAGTACGATGATGATCAAAGCCGTAAGCTGCATAAGTACAGCTCGTGCCAGCTCAGAATCTTTCTGGGCAATTTGAGCCTTATGTAAATCGATCTCTTTCTCCCTGTTTTCAATTTCGTACTTGGCTTGCAATCTTTCTATTTTGCGCACATTTTCTTCATTGGAGATACTATCCTTGTATTGCACGTTTAGCTCTGACATCTTGTAAGCATTTTCAAAGTCTCCTTGCTGGGCATAAGTCTCTTTCAATGCTCGACTCAAACTGTTCATGGACTGTACAGACGTTATTTGTTGTGCTATTTCATAGCCTTTTTTTGCATAAGTCAAGGCGGACTTATAATCCCCCAACTCTTGTCTATAGACATCCGAGAGTAGTTGTAAGCAAGCGATTTCACCATGTTTGTTATTGTCTGATCTAAACATTTCTAGTGCGTCATTGGCCGTGTCGAGGCACTTGTCAATCTCTTTTTGCTTGAAGTAGACACTGGCCATATTGTTCTTGCTGTAGGCGATACTAGACTTGGTGGTATTGGGATCTGTTAACTTTTCCCCTAGTGCCATTTCATGAAACTCCAGGCTTCTTTCATACTCGTTTTTTAGATCATATACTGCCGCAATATTGTTGAGGACCTTGGCGACGGGTGCTCCAATTTGTCTCTTTAAGTTGAGGGATTTTATGTAAAAACTAAGGGCTGTGTCCAACTGATCAGATCGGAACTTGATTGATCCAAAACCTTGGTAACAGTTGGCAATCGCAGCTGAATCTGAAATACTTTCATAAAGTCTCAAAGCGACCAACAAATGCTGAGTACTCTTCGGGAAGTCGCCTAGAATACTGAATACAATGTGTTTGATATAATTGGACTGCGCAATGCCTGAAGTAAAATCGATCTGCTGAGCAAGGATTCTGGCTCGCTCTGTGAGGATCAGGGCACTATCGGGTAAGCTATAGATATGCCTAAAGGATTGCTGGTTCCATTGACCTACTTGAGTTCTCAGACTATCACTGGTATCGGGTGTTATTTCTTGTGCTTTGATTGAAAAAAAAGGAAGGAGTAGGAAAAGTATCCTAGTGCTTCTAGATATTATCCTATTTGGCATGTTTTGTAGACGGATCAAGTTCTAATATCGTTTTTGTTTCCTATCAAGTCAACTAGGTGAGATGTCTATCTTTGAAAACAAATAATGTATAAGTGAAAAGAGAAATCATCTCCAAACCAGACCCTGAAAGAGCTCAAAAATTAGAGGCCTATGATCGATTGCTTACCATAATGGATGAGCTCCGGGAAAATTGCCCCTGGGACAAAAAG
>JAHCMJ010000388.1 GCA_019192485.1 Cyclobacteriaceae bacterium HetDA_MAG_MS6
GACTTCGACCTGCAATATCGTCCAGATGCCATGCTGATAGATCGTAAGGGGCAGCTTTGGATCAGAGATAGTAATCCTGAAATAGGTTTGATCAGGTATGACTCAAAATCTGGTAAATTGACCAGAATCTATAATCATAGTGACCAGCGCAACATACTTGGTAGCAACTACATCCAGGACTTTATATTGGACAAGGATGACCAACTTTGGTTAGCGCATTTCAAAGGCGGCATATCTGTTTATACGCAGCGGACATCCTTTTTCAACCACATATTTCTTACAAAAGGCGAAAACCTACAACACGTCAACAATGTGCATGCGGTATTGCCCTGGCAACAAGGTGTTTTGCTAGGTAGCTTAAATGGTCTGAGGTACATTGATTTGGAAAACGGAAATGTGAAATCTTACGAAGAAAGTCCTTATCAAGATCGACGCTTGTACGGAAGAATGATTGGAGCATTAGCTGAAGGACCCGATAATCGAATCTGGGTGGGTTACTTGGATCAGCATTACAGTTTTTTCTTTCCCGAGACAGGTCGGTTCACTCATTTTGATTATGAGTTAGATAATTCGGTCACGAGTTGGTCCGTGCAGCGCATTGTGCCGGCCAATGATTCCATTGTTTATATTGGAGCTAGTACGGGAGGATTAGTCAGGTTTAATGTTTTTACGAACGATTTTCACTATTATATGCCTAATCCACCCAATTTCAGTGATCCGAATCCTTTGGCTTCGGGTAACATCAGCGACGTATACATTCGGGATATGGCCATTGACCCGAACGAAAACCTGTGGTTGGTAACTTCTGTTGGTGGTGTTAATTTTTTCAATGCGAAAACAGCGCATTTTAGAGTACTAGACAACGAACTTATTGTTAAGCACCAGCATAACTACTTTAACGTATTTTATGATTCGGTCCGAAATGGACTATGGCTTGGGACGGAAGGGTTTGGGTTAGACTTCTATAATATTGATCAGAAAGCCGGATACAATGTAAATACTAAGCATGGGCTCGCTGATAATTTTGTAGCCGGGACCGTGGTCGATCAAGCAGGGGATGTTTGGATTAGTACTTATGACGGACTCAGTCGGTTCGAACCCAAGGACAGCGTATTTACCAATTTTGGGAGAGCTAGTGGGATGCGTGATGTAACGTTCAACCGCAGAGCTATTGCCATTAACGATCATGGGGAAATTTTCATCGGTGGGGAAGAAGGAGCAACTTACTTTCACCCTAAGGATATACAGTATCGTGCGACGTCAGACAGCGTTCACTTTACTGAGATACAGGTCAATGATCAGAAGATTCCTGTAAACAGACCTTTCAATGGTCGCATTATCATCAAAGAACCTCTCACCAAAATTTCGAAGCTGTCACTCAAGTTCTTTGAGAATGATATTACGATAAACTATTCTGCTATTGACCTGGTAGCCTTATCAGATGTCAGGTACGAAACCTGGTTGGAGGGACATGAAGAGGATTGGGTACTTTCTACCTATTCCAGATCTTTTAATGAACTGGAACCAGGCACGTATACTTTTCATGTGCGAATAATAGGTCAAAAACCTTCTGCAAACCCTTCTATATCCAGTCTTGATTTGATAATCACACCAGCCTGGTATAAAACCATGTGGTTTCAATTGACGCTTCTTACAGTTATTCTCGGAGCAGTTTATGGTTTCTATAAGTTACGCATACGCTCACTTGAGATGGATACCAGGAGACTCAATAAGTTGGTGGCTGAAAAGACGAAAGAAATTGCCTATCAGAAACAGCAGGTTGAAAATCAGGCTCAAGAATTGGCCAAGACCAATGATCTCAAGACTCGCTTTTTCACCAACGTATCTCACGAACTAGGAACTCCAGCCACTTTAATATCGGTTTTAGCTAAAGAATTAAAGCAGACCGCTTCCGCAACACAACGTAAGACTGTAGACGTACTTGAATACAATGCACGCAAACTTACCAGACTAATAAGCAATATACTTGACCTGCGAAGGTATGAGTATCAAGTGGTCGACCGACATGTGATGTCACATGTCGTATCTGACTATTTCGGACCTCTCATGGGAAGTATGACACACCTTTCTCAGGCGAAGAATGTGTCTTTTGAGCATAGCCTAGCCGAGCAAAGTTTTTCTACGGACTACGACAAGCTTGAAGAGATTGTGAGTAATCTCCTATCCAATGCCATTAAATACACGAATGCCGGAGGACATATCAACTGCAGTATGCGGCTTGATGGAAAAAAGCTATTGATTACGGTGGTAGACGATGGTAGTGGGATTGCCCAAGAAGACCAAAACAAAATTTTTGAACGCTTCTTTCGACTCGAAGGCTCCGCCAAGTACGGTTTGGGATATGGCGTAGGGCTGTCCCTGGTACAGGAACAAGTCCGTGTCTTAGAGGGGACTATAGAGCTACAAAGCGAAAAAGGATTTGGCAGCCAGTTCGTGGTCCAATTACCTCACTTGGAAGAAGACAAGCCCTCTTCTCCATCCCCAAGAACACTTAAGGACATAGATGTCACAGTTTTGGAAGAGGACTCATTTCCTACAGAACGTGGTCTTACTGAGGATGAAATACAAGCCAAGAGTGATGAGGAAGAACCCATCATTCTAGTGGTCGAAGATGACAACAGCTTAAGGTGGTTTTTAACCGAACACCTTAGTGAGCTGTACACAGTAATATATGCCTCAGATGGAAAGAGAGGACTGGAAATGGCCAGGCATTACCTTCCGGATATTATGATTTCTGATATCATGATGCCGAAAATGAACGGCTTGGAATTGTGTCAATTGATCAAGTCAGACGAGCTTACACTACATATACCGGTAGTTCTTCTCACTGCGAAAGTAGGCGAAGAGAACGAGTGGGAGGGGCTTAGCTATGGCGCCAATGATTATATCACCAAGCCTTTCAATAAAGAGCACCTGTTTCAAAGGATAGAAAATAGACTCAAGTCGCAAAGGGCTTTGGTCGAGCGTCAACGAAATCTCCTCTTTAACGCCAAAAACCAGAAAGATGATAACACCACCAAAAAACAATCCGAACAAACGGACCCACTTCTTAGACAGCTGACTCAGATTCTGGAAGACAATCTGGATAATAACGGATTGGATGTAGAGCTTATCTGCAAATCAGTGGGTATAGGCAGAACGAGCATTTACCGCAAGGTGAAAACACTAACCGGATTGTCTATGAATGCCTTTATCAAACAATACAGGTTTACCAGAGCCAAGGAGCTTCTCCTCACGGGAAAATATACAGTGACACAGGTCATGTACAAGATCGGTTACGAAAACATACAGTACTTCTCCCGACTTTTCTCCGAAATTCACGGTGAGCCTCCTTCTCAGGTAATCGAGAGGTAGCGTGAAAAATCGATCCACGAAAGGTGGAGTTTCGAATGGCCCTTGAGTAAAGAGGACAGATGTCTTTTGAAGGACCACAAACATTCTGAAAATAGACTGGTGAACTATTTGTAAATAGGTCTGTACTATTTGTAAAGTACTCCTGCCTTGAGATCATTCTTTTTATAGATCATTATTAACTCATAAATTTTTTTAGCATGATTAGATCTATTACACTTTTAATGAT
>JAHCMJ010000389.1 GCA_019192485.1 Cyclobacteriaceae bacterium HetDA_MAG_MS6
GCCAATCAAGGGACTATTTTCCTGGATGAGATCGGCGACATGCCCCTTGAGCTACAAGCTAAGCTGCTCCGCGTATTACAAGAGCGGGAAGTGGAGCGTGTGGGCAGTAATACGATGATCAAGCTCGATTTTCGCGTCATAGCTGCGACGAATAAAAATCTTGAGGAACTGGTAGCAGAAGGAAAGTTCAGAGCAGACCTTTTTTACAGACTCAACACCTTCCCCATCTACCTGCCCGCCCTTCGGGAAAGGAAAGGAGACGCAGCTTTACTCGCTCAATATTTTGCAAAACAGTATGCGCAAAACCTGGGTCTTCCCTTTAAGGGACTAAGCAAGAAATCAGTCCACAACATTGAGTCTTATGAATGGCCGGGCAATGTTCGAGAGCTGCAAAATAGTATCGAACAGGCGATCGTACTCCAGCGGGGTAAAACATTAGACATTGCCCCTCATCGAGTTGAGAATAATGCAGTGAATAAGACCACTTCTATTGGACTGGGAGAACTCCCAGAGACCTACAGCATGGACTATATCAATGCCCAGAAAGAGCGGTTGGAAAAAGAATACCTCATCCACATGCTTGAAAAAACCAAGTGGCGTGTACGTGGTAAAGGTGGAGCCGCGGAGTTACTCGATGTGCATCCCAACTCGCTTGACTATTATCTCAAAAAACTAGGAATCAATAAAAAATGAGCATTCCATGAGCACCATGCAAAAAAAGTGCAAGCAAAAGCGCCCTTTTTGTCAAGTAGAGACCAAACCCATGCGGCATATTAGGTGTTCAAAACCAATGAAAATATGATCAAAACCGTACTCTACACAGCCCAAGCACAATCCACCGGCGGCAGAAGTGGCCATATCTCCAGTGACAATGGTGCCCTCAGCCTGGCACTCAACATGAAAAACAGTAGTGACGCCACCAACCCAGAGCAACTATTTGCTGCAGGATATGCTGCCTGTTTCGAAAGTACTCTACAAGTGATGGCCGATCGCCAGGGCATCAAACTTGGTAAGAGCGGCGTCAATGGGCAGGTGGACCTTGGCACCACATCTGAAGGAGGTTACGAGATTGCTGTAAGGCTAGAAATAAGCCTACCAGAACTGGGGAGTGAGGATGCTGAGAACCTTATGAAAATGGCGCACGAAAATTGTCCCTATTCCAAGGCAACAAGAGGCAATATCGACGTGAGCATACTGCAGATTAATCATGAAAGTGAAATACAATGAAAATAGGAGTTATAGGCGCTGGGGCCATAGGAGGTTTGATTGGAAAGCTATGGGCTGAAGCGGGTCATGAGGTATTTTTCAGCTCACGTAATCCTCAAAAGTTGAATGAGTTGGTATCGGAAATCAAAGGCAAAGCATACGCGGGTACTGTGAAGGAAGCATGCGCTTTCGCTGACACACTCCTGTTGGCCATCAACTATGCAACACTAGACGAGGCACTGGACCAAATGGAGAATATTAGCGGTAAACTTATCATGGATACCACCAATCCATATGTCTGGAACACTACTGGTGGCCTGGAACGCACCTTGCCTGAGAACCTATCAGGAGGAGAAGTATTGAGTCAGAAGCTACCCAAGGCCAAAATCGCCAAAGTCTTCAGCAGTATGGCGGCCAAGACCATGGGTGAAAGACACCATAAGAAACCCCAGCTAGTGATTTTCTATACGACGGACCATTCAGATGTCCAACCAACAGTAGAGGGCCTTATATCAGATGCAGGACTAGCACCTCAATATTATGGACCTATCCGTGACTCCCTCCCGATTGAGCTTTTTGGCGAATATTCTGATAAAGTGTTAACACCAGAGCAAGCTCAGGCCATGATGGTAGAAGAAGGAAAATTGTAAGCATTCTTAAATCATAACTACTAAATGGGGTTTTTAACCTGTTAGTCAATTACTCATTGCATCCTTAGCTTAACTTTTTGGTGGTATCAATCCCAATTGCTTCATTAGGCTAAGGTCATCCGTCAAACCCCATTTTTCAATAAGTTTGCCGTCTGTCAACCGGTATAAGTGAAATACCTCAAATCTCACTTTTTTACCAGTTGGTGAATGACCCATCAGTTTACCGTCATTGGTTCCGGTGATGAAGTCACGAGGCCTTAAGAAGAAAAATCTCTTGATGATTCACAAAGTCTTTATGCAACAGTTCGTCTAGTAAAGACAGGTCTCTGCCATTGAAGGCATCATCTATTAGTCGTCTAAGCACTACTTTATTGGTTTGTTCTATGGTTTTCATTTTCTAAATGTTTGATCATGAAATGTGAGGCTTTTCTATTCCTTTTTTTGAAAAAACCCAGGGCCAAGTTGGAAGAACGTAGAACCTATCTCTTGATTAAAATCGTAGCATTTATGTCACCTTTTTTAGTACCGCTCAATCCCGAAAATGGTGAAATTTTAAGTTTAGAAAATTGCCATCAATACTTCAAAAAGTATCAACACTACAGATTCTCCTAAGCCGAGCTTTATGTCTGTATTTAAGGGACTTGGATCAGTGACTTACCAAGATCATTAAATGAATCTGCATGTTCAGAAATTGCCTATTGGCTGAAAGGCAACCAGTCATTAGCCTCCGCTTCCTTGAATAAATAAAAAACGAATAGTCATTAAAACAAATTGAATCATGAGTAACAAAGTAATCCTAATCACGGGAGTATCCGGCGGTCTCGGGAGAAATCTGGCGGAGGTGGCAGCCAAGCAAGGTCATACGGTTATCGGTAGCCTACGAAAAGAACAGCAGTTTGCCGATTTCGAAGGTTTGGTACCAGGCAAGACCTTCCCTATCAAGTTAGACGTAACCAGCGAGCAGGACCGTCAAAATGCCATCCAATCGGTCATCGATACGTATGGTCAAATGGATGTACTGATCAACAACGCAGGGTTTGGATTAATTGGAGCTGCCGAAGAGTTCTCCGAGGAGGAGGCCCGTCAGCAATTCGAAACCAATTTCTGGGGAGCTGCACTTTTGACGGCTGCTATTCTACCACATATGAGGGAGCGCGGTACGGGCAACATCATTCAAATCTCAGCAATTGGTGGATTTGTCCCCGTTGCTGGAATGGCCTACTACGGGGCAAGTAAGATAGCTTTAGAAGGTCTCAGTGACTCACTGGCAGCTGAAGTAGCACCTTTCGGTATCAAGGTCATGGCCGTTTTACCTGGACCGATGCGTACGAACTGGGCAGGATCTTCGCTAAAGTCACCTAAAAAACAAATAGCTGCCTATGACGATACAGTAGGAAAATTTAAAGGGTTCTTGGCAAGTATTGATGGAAAGCAGCCATGGAGTCCTTATAAAACTGCAGAAGCCATCCTGGAAGCGGCCTTTGCTGAAAATGCACCCTTCAGATTCTTCGTTGGGGATTATGCGCTGGAAAATGCCGACAAGCAACTCAGAAAGATTACGGATGACCTGGACAACTGGCGGAGTTTAGCCCAGTCCACCAAAATTGAAGAAGAAGCAACCGTGTAATAATCAAGTAGAAAAGCAATGGACTTACAAAACAAAATAGCATTGATCACCGGTGGCACTAAAGGTATTGGAAAAGCCATCGCCTTGCGACTGGC
>JAHCMJ010000390.1 GCA_019192485.1 Cyclobacteriaceae bacterium HetDA_MAG_MS6
CAAAAATCGTCTGGTTCATGGGACTAAATGACAAGGGCATCGAAACTGTTCGATGTGCCAAAAAAAGAACTCGTAGAAATGCTGATTTCTTGGAGTTCAGGGCCTTGCGAGATGGCCACGCAGTCCTGGTAGCTCATGGCTTTCACAATCACTTTGTGATGAAATACCTCAAGAAAAAAGGTTGGACCAAAATCCGTAAAAATGGTAACGGTTACCTGTCTATTAACATCATGGGGAAGGTAGAGGACTAAAACAATGAAGGAAGTCACTAGGACAGACACAGGGTTCCTAACACAACAAGGTGAAGCAATCACTTTTCACGGTGCTTTCATTTCTATAAAAAAGAATGACGATTTTGAAGCTTTTCCTACGGGGCACTTTGCCAGAAATCCGCTGCAAATCGACAAAAACGGTGAATGGGTTGAAAGAATTTCGGCGTTGGACCATTGGCTAAACGAGCCCTTCCGCAAGTGCGTTATTGAAAAACCTGTTACTAAAGCCGCTTATCAAGCAGAAGGCCAGGTATCAAGCAAAAAGGCTATCCTGATCAATTGCCTGGATACCTGCTATGGCCATTCCCTGTACAAATTGTTCAATGCGAATTTTCACTTTCAAGCTGATCCATCTATCTGTATTGTTGCCATTGTGCATGAGTCGTTAGCCTATCTTGTTCCCGAATATGTTGAGGGAAAATGGATCGTATCTGCTCCAATTTCTTCTCTAGGCTTCCACCTTGATGGCTTTCATGATTTTGTCCATCAGCAAACAGCCTCAATCGGTCAACTGTACATCAGTGATGCCTATCTCAACCTGAACCTGGATCACATAGACATCACCAGCTTCACGAAGGTAAGCCCCTTCCCTTTTAAGCATTTATCCAAAGGCCCTTTTACGATTGGTATAGTACTGAGAGAAGATCGATACTGGTTACGAAGCACTTTTATGTCCTGGCTGTATTTAGCTTATAGAAAGCGACATAACACACTGTTGCAAAAAATACTTTTTCGAGCTCAAAAAAGAAACCTTCAAGCCCTGAGGAAAAACATCATGAAGTCCTTAGACGATGTTACATTCTTGACCTTTGGACTTGGAAATGACGGCAAGCTACCTGGTTGGCAAGACCTAAGGGAAACGTATGATGAATACATTCACCATGAACAAAGCAGATGCGAGGCGTATGCCAGATGCCACTTGATTATCGGCATAGATGGATCTAACATGTTGCTACCTTCTTATCTGGCTGGAGGATATATAAGTCTGTTGCCTGACTTCCAGGTCCCTGTCTATGGAGAAAGTTATCTCCCTAAAAAGGATACACCCAAGCAACGGGACCTCTTCCTGAGCAGGAATCTACCTGCTACCATTTCTCCGAAAGCGCTGGCGCTCCAGGCCACCGAAATGATCAAGGGGTCACAAAGTCATGGGGAGAAAATTAACTAGGTCTTATTTAAACTCTCTATATGCTTAGATGCTTCATATATCCATTCACCTACAAAATTCAAAAGCGAAATAGCCTTACAACTAATAATCTCATTTCCATAGTCCACTGATTCCCCATGAAGAATTTCGTGCCTCGAGACTCCGATTGGATTAAATTGTGACTTATGAGCATTAAACCCTGCCTTGTGTTTCAAAGGCTCAAGCATAAATCTGTAAACAGATTCTGTTCGGTATTGACTTAGCCAAGTGGCTGTTGGAGGAACGTATTGTCCTTTATCCCACTTACCCCCGAATAAATTAGACTGCGTGATTTCTTTGCAAATTCCATCTGATTGCGACAAGAAAACTGGTACCGAAAGAACGTAGTCACCTTTCTTGTGAGCTTTGAAAGCAGCCTCCAGAACTTTCCTCCTGTTCGGGAATCTCATTTTGAGCATCTTAAGTATATCTTTCCTCTTCTTTTGTACTTGTTTTACCATAAATCTATTTACCTCCTCGGCTCGTTCCGAGTTTAACTTGACCCCCAATTTCCTTAAATCATGAAAACCCACAGAATACGGAACATACCAACCATGCTCAGCAAGCACTTTCACATCATCTGCTAAAATGCCAAAACTCTTTTCAAGGATTGCTCCAATACCAGCGAAAGGCTCCGCTATCTGCCTCTGAAAATCCCTCAAAAGAAGTTTCACCTCTCCAATGGCTTCCTTATCCTCTTCGAGCAAGATATCCATTAAGTTCTTTTTCTCATTCATAATATAATCACACCAATTTATTAATAGCCATCCGAAAACTCACTACTCCCACTCCCTCTATAATCTTCTGATTTTCTCGGATTATCTTCACCTGGTCTTATCGAAGGCAGAAGCAGTCCAGACTTCAATCTGTTCTGCAGTAAATCTTCCTTATAGGTTTTTTCTAATGACACTCACAAAAACTTCCACTACACCCGCAAGGTCACTTATGCCGGCTTTTCGGATCTTGATAGGCAACCTGCTCTTTTGCTTGGTTCAAATCTATTGATTTAAATCATCAGGCATCGTGTCTATTTCTTACATTTGGATCAAACAACAAAACCTCATGGAAGCATGACATCACCCCGATTGCTTTGGACTCCTGACCCAACCTTTCAGGCTGAAAGCCACCTGGTCCAGTATCAAAACTGGCTGGCAGAAAACTATCACCTGCATTTCTCTAATTATGACCAGTTATGGCAATGGTCAGTGGATCACACCAAAGCTTTTTGGCAATCAATAGTAGAATACTTCCAGGTTAATTTTCATCAACCTTATTCAGCGGTTCATTCGGATGACCCGATGCCAGATACCTCCTGGTTTCCCGGCGCTACCGTTAGTTATGCGGAACATATATTTAGACAAAGCAACGAGAAGCATCCGGCTTTACTTTTCCAATCAGAGACTCAACCACTCACACCGATGTCCTGGACGGAGCTACGAGAGCATGTTGCTGCCTTTCAAAGCTATTTAACCAGTATCGGTGTTGGGGAGGGAGACCGGGTGGTAGCTTTCATCCCTAATATTCCCGAAGCCACTGTTGCATTCCTGGCAGTAAATGGTCTTGGGGCGGTCTGGTCAAGCTGTTCTCCAGATTTTGGAAGTGCTAGTATTATAGATAGATTTCAACAGATCAAACCCAAGGTGCTGATTACCGTAGATGGATATCGCTATGGAGGCAAGGCATTTGACAAGCAGCACGTCGTGAGAGAGGTTGTCGCGAAATTAACTGCCCTCGAAAAAGTTGTTACCATTCCTTATTTGAATGAGGAATCCGGCGCTTTCATAGATGGAGCAGATACCTGGCAAGAAGCAATCGACCGTCAAGCTGATCTAGTACTACGACCTGTTCCTTTTGACCACCCGATCTGGATATTGTATTCATCAGGGACTACCGGCCAGCCTAAGGCGATTACCCATAGCACCGGAGGTGTATTACTTGAGCATCTGAAATATGTGTCCTTTCACAATGATGTTAAGCCTGGTGAACGGTTTTTTTGGTACACCACTACTGGCTGGATGATGTGGAACTACCTGCATGCTACCATGCTGGCCGGAGCAACATTGGTTTTGGTAGACGGCAGCCCCAGCTATCCTGATATGGGCATTTTATGGAAACTG
>JAHCMJ010000040.1 GCA_019192485.1 Cyclobacteriaceae bacterium HetDA_MAG_MS6
ATACTTCACTATGGTAGCTATACTTATTTCATGCCTAGGTCTTTATGGTATGGTCCTATTTGTGGCACAAAGCCGGATGAAAGAAATTGGAATTCGGAAGGTTTTGGGAGCCAGGGTAGTCAGTATTTTAGGTAGGATATTTGGAGATTTTGCATGGTTGTTAAGTATAGCTTTTGTGGTTGCAATACCTTTTTCCTATTTCCTGGCCGAAAATTGGCTCAGTGAATTTGCTGTTCGCATTTCGATCGGTCCAGTGACTTATATCTCAGGATTATTGATCATACTTGGAATAGTAGTACTGACCATTGCTTTCAATGCTATTAAAGCCTCACTAACCAACCCGGTGAATGTGTTGAGAAATGAATGAGTCGTTTCCTGAAGAGCAAGTCTTGGTGATAGTTGGGCATAATTGACGCATTACTGATTCTGGGGAATGTGCGTATAAGCAATTTTCTATTAAATTCGTTTTATGCGCATCGCTCTCACGCTCTCAATACTTTTAGCCTACTTTCCTTCATCAGCGCAAGATGTATCCTTGTATCTTTTTGGAAATACTGGGGCAATTCAACCAGCTGGAAGTACCGACTGGAGTAGTTTTCAAACTCAATGGAAGGATGCCAGTGAAAATGATATACTAGTTGCCTTGGGAGACTATATCTACCCCAGAGGCCTACTCGGCGAAGACAAAAAAGCGAGAGTAGATGCCGAGGCTTCTTTCAATCGTCAATTGGAAATGTTTAAAAGCTTTCCTGGAAGGGTTTATATGATACCCGGTGATAGAGATTGGGCAGGTGCCGGGAGATATGGCTGGGATGCTATCAGGGAGCTGGAAGGATACACTCACATGTACCTGGATCAGGATTCGGTATTCCTTCCTAAAAATGGTTGCCCCGGACCTATAGAGATTCAGGTATCAAATCAACTTACATTAGTACTGGTTGACTTTGCTTACTTTTTACATCCATGGGATCGACCTAGAGAAGAAGAAGGCTGCGGAGCTTCTTCGACCACTGAGGCCATTGGTCAACTCGAAGATATTGTCAAAAGAAATGTGAACAAACATCTGGTAATTGCTTCGCACCATCCATTAAGATCCTATGGTGTATATGGTGGTAAATTCAGTTTTCGTCAACACCTTTTTCCGCTTACGGACATTCGAGGTTTAGGAGGGTTTTATCTACCGACGCCAGTTATAGGTAGTTTGTATCCAGCTTATCGTTCTGTTTCAGGCGGAAGTCAGGATCTATCCAGCCCAAAGTACCGACTGATCAGAAAGGTAATCCGTGATATTATTAGTAAAAATAACGACGTGATCTGGGCCTCGGCTCACGATCAATCTTTGCAATATATTACCGAAGCTGGCTCGCATCTCATCGTGACCGGATCTGCTGCTCAAGGTTTACCTACTAAAGAAGGGAAAGGTACTGTTTTTGCTTCCTCAGCTCGTGGTTTGGCCAGAGTGGATATTTCAGTTGAGGGACAGACGAGTTTAAATTTCATTGGTGAGAAAGGGGATGTGTTATTTGAGCGGAAGCTGTACCAGAAGGAGGTAGCATCACGATCCGTTGAGGCTTATGTCCGACCGGACTTCACTGATAGCATCGTCAGGAAAGCCATCAACCCTTTTTATCTAGAAAGATCAGGTAAGTGGCACAACTTCTGGTTTGGCAAAAATTACCGAGAACTGTGGGCCACTCCCGTAGATGTACCAGTCTTTGATAAGGACTCAGAACATGGAGGACTGGAGATTGTCAAGCTGGGAGGAGGTTTCCAAACCAAATCCTTGAGACTGAAAACCAAGGATAAAAAGCAGTATGTACTTCGGTCATTGGACAAATATCCCAGGCGGATATTACCTGCAGAGCTTAAAAATACTTTTGCAGGTGACTGGTTCAAAGACTATATGTCCTCCGCCAATCCTTACGGTGCTTTTGCAGTGCCGATACTAGCTGACGCCGCCGGGATCTACCATACCAACCCATCGATGGTGATGATACCTGACGACCCTAGTTTTGGTAGATATCGCGATGACTTCGCCGGGCTAATGGCTTTGTATGAAGAGCGTCCGACATCGAAAGTAGCTGACCTTCCGCATTTTGGAGGTGGTGAGAAGATCATCGGTACACCTGATCTCCTTACAGAGATGAGAGCGGATAATGATGAGATCGTCGATCAGAATTTTGCTGTCAGAAACCGCTTGTTCGATTTATGGCTTGGTGATTGGGATCGACATTTTGATCAATGGAGATGGGTGCGCTATGATCATCCAACTGAGAAGGGGCATATCTACCGTCCGCTTCCAAGGGACCGGGACCAGGCCTTTGTCAAAGCTGATGGTTTTATCCCATTCCTGATAGGAAGGAAATTTGCTTTCCCCTATCTGCAAGGATTTGATGAAAAGATTGAGCATGTCCCCCAATTTACCTCCAGCACTACACATTTTTTTGACAGGGCCTTTTTGAATGAGCCAGAGTGGAGCGAATGGCAAAAAGAAGCGCAACACTTGCAGCATAGCTTGACTGATGAAATTATTGAAAAAAGCATTGCCGTGTGGCCAAGGGAAATATATGAGCAACGTGGAAAGCAGACCATTGCTCATCTAAAAAGTCGCAGAGACGATATTGTAAACTATGGCAATGACCTGTATAAATTCCTGGCCGAAGAGGTAGATATACTTGGGTCAGATAAGGATGAATATTTTTTGGTAGAGCGACTCAATGATCAAGAGACCAGGGTGACCATCAGAAAGTACAAAAAAGACAAAATAAAGGATGCGGGTAGAGTGGTATATCAGAGAACTTTTAAAAATGATGAGACCAAGGAAGTTCGCTTGTATGGATTTGGAGGTCAAGATCTATTTGAACTAATAGGAGAGGTGAACAAGGGGATCAAAGTTCGAATAATTGGCGGGCGAAAGAAAGACAAAGTGATCGATCAATCGAAGGTGAGTGGCCTGGGAAAGAAAACATTGGTATATGATCGAAAAAAAAATACCTCTGTGCAAAAAAGCGGAGAGACTAGCTTGAAGTTGGCCAAAAGCAGCGAGGTTCATCGTTATGACTACAAATCATACAAATTTGATAAGACTATTCCACTCCTAAGTGCGCAATTCAATGTTGATGATGGTATTTTTCTAGGAGCAGGGTTCATACATACGGATCAGGCCTGGAGAAAGTCGCCTTACGCCTCACAGCACACGTTCATAGCAAATGCAGCCCTGGCTACTAGGTCCTACAATTTCAAATACAAAGGAAAGTATTCGCAAATCTTGGGTAAATGGGGTTTAGAGACAGTATTAAATGTTCAGTCCCCTTTCTTTGTTACTAACTTCTTTGGACTGGGTAATGAGTCCACTTTTGATTTTGAGGGGAACAACATCCCTAACTTTGATGATCCCATTGATTTTTATCGAATTCGTACCGATATCGGATATGTAGGCGCATCATTTTTTCGCCAGATTGGAGAAAAAGGAGAGTTTAGTGTAGGGTCTATTTCGAGAAGAGCGAAAGTGGAGCTTCAGGATGGGAAGTTTATAAATGATCCGGGCAATGGCCTGGACCTGGATAAAATCTCCGAAGATCATCTATATTCTGGAGTTCGATCAGCATTTAGTCTTGATGCTCGGGACAATAGTATTCTGCCTTCCAGAGGTGTATACTTCAATGCTAGCGTCGAACGTCAGTGGGGCCTAAATGATGTCGCAGAAGATTTTACGATGCTTAGTAGCGATTTTTCCTTTTATCTATCCACACGTTTGCCGGCGAGGCTGGTGCTAGCAAGTAGAGTGACTTTTCAACATCTTCTTGAAGATGACGTCGAATTTTTCAATTTGGCCAAATTGGGTGGCCGGTCCAACCTCCGGGGATTTCGAAGAACTCGATTCTATGGACATACTGCATTCACGCACAACCTCGACTTGAGATTGAAGTTGTTCTCTTTCCGTACCTACATATTCCCTGGGTCGTTAGGACTGTTAGGGTTCTATGATACAGGTCGGGTATGGCTGGATGGGGAGCAGAGTGATACCTGGCACAATGGAGGTGGTTTTGGCTTGTGGCTGGCTCCTCTCAATCAAGCTGTCTTTACCTTTAACTATGCCTTTACCAAGGAGGAAAACATCCCAACAGTGAGTTTTGGATACTTTTTCTGACCGGCTTTCAACGGTTTTATCCCTATTCATCGAGGATATTCAAGGCTGATTACCTGTTAGTTTTCGGGAAAGTAGAGCCAAACTACCTTCGCCATAATCACAAAACGATGTCTTGAACCGCAAGGCACCTTAGCGAAGATGAAATACTTTTTTGTAACTGTAATCTTATTGTGCAGTTGTCCTTCTTTGTTCGCCGCAGATAAAACGTGGACAGGAGCAGTCGACTCTGACTGGGAAGATCCAAACAATTGGAATGGGGGTACTTTACCGGCAAACGGAGATAACCTGTTTATAGATGCTGATGATTATACCACAGCTCCTATCATCACAACTGCCTCAAGCTTTGATCCAAGTGACGTTACGATACGTGATGGTGGAATTTTGAGTATGACTGGTGGGAGTCTGAATCCGACAGACGATCTTTTTATTAATACTTCAGGTCAATTCACCGTTACAGGTGGTTCGATAGACTTAAACGACGATTTGAATATAGATGCTGGCACTTTTTCCTTCGCTGGCAGCACATTCAATGCCGATGATGTTTTTGTTACAAACGGGGGAGATATAGCCATTACTTCCGGTACGACAGATGTCAATGATGATATAAACATTGATGGTAGCGGCTCTACCTTTTCCTTTTCAGGAACATCGCTATTAGCTGATGATATTTTTTCTAACTCCAACGCTGATATCCAAATCACTAGCGGTACGGTTGATATTGCGGATGATGTAATAGTAGACGGAGGGGATTTTAGTTTTAGTGGTACTTCTCTTGATGCCGATGACTTTAATATTGATAATGATGGAGATGTTTCTTTAACCTCGGGAGCGGTGACCGTCGCAGATGATATTGATGTAAACGGTACAGGTTCGTCATTTGATTTTTCAGGAGCTAGCCTTGCTCTAGACGAGTTGAAAGCGCTCGATAATGCCACGGTAGATCTGACAAGCGGTACAGTAACCTTAAGCAATCACATTGACGGGGATTCCGGGGCGACCATTACCATAGCGACTACTGTGACACAAAGTGGAACTAAAGATATTCAAATTGGCGCTGATGTCACGGTCAATGTACAGAGTGGAGCAAATGTGAGCGGCTTTCGGCATATAGATTTTCAAGATACAGACAATGGTTCTTTTAGTATGACAGGTGGTAGTGTAGATATTGATGGCGATGTCCGCTTGGATGATAGTGATGGCAATTCTTTCTCTATTTCCGCTGGTACATTAGATGTTGGGGATGATTTTGAAATCGAGGGTGATAACATTACCGTGACTATTAATGGAACTGCAGATGTCAATGTAGGAGACGACTTCAAACTTGGACAAAACGGAGGATCTGACAATGACGCTACTAATACCACTGTCACTATTGGCGGCTCAGCCAGTTTGGATGTAACCGACAATATTCAATTTTTTGAGGGGGGATCCGGATCCAATACCACCATCACAGTAGAGGATTCTGCTTTTGTAGTTACCGATAGCATTGATGATAACACTTCTGTGACCATTACTGACAGTGCTGGAGTGGATGAAGGAGGTACCCAGCTTCCGGTAGAGTTACTGGCATTTGACCTGATGCTAGATGGAAGTAATGTAGTTATCAGCTGGTCTACTGCCACAGAAGTAAATAACGAAGGTTTTCAGTTGTTGAGATCTGTAGATGGGGAGTCTTTCAATGTAATAGGTGAGGTTGATGGACAAGGTAACTCTGAGTCTCAACATCAATACGAATTCGTGGATAACAATTCACCAAGAGGCTTGGTCTATTATCAGCTCAAACAAATAGATTTCGATGGTAATTTCGAATTGTTTCCTGTTGAGGTGATTGAGAACTCTAACTACATTGCTAAGTTAGAGCGTTCCAACGCGGTACTATTAGGCAATCCGGTAATAGGCAATCGGCTCCAGGTTGGTTTTACTTCTTGGAAAGAAGAGCAAGTACATGCTACCATTGTCGATATGCAAGGAAGGCATGTTTTTAGTCAGGTATTGAATGTTTCCGGTAACAAAATTGAGATTGCCGGTCTTCCCAACTTATTGAATAAAGGAGTCTATTTACTGCATTTACAAGCCGGCGAGCTAAATGAACGACTGAGATTCATTTATGCTAACTGACGTCCTCTAGGTTATATTTGGTCTTTAATTTTCTCTAACTTTCCCTGGCAATACAGACTTTTGTGCCATGGGAAAACTTTTGATACCTATCTTATTTTTGAGTTTAGCCTGTTCCTCTTACCACCATGAAAAGGAAGAATTGGTAGAGGAGCCTGATGACGAGCAGGCTGCAGATTATACCGGTCCTTATAGACCTCAGGTTCATTTTTCACCTCCTTCCCAATGGATGAATGACCCTAACGGGATGGTTTATTTTGCAGGAGAATATCATTTGTTTTATCAACACTATCCGGACTCAGCAGTTTGGGGCCCGATGCATTGGGGACATGCTATTAGCAAGGACCTTGTGACCTGGGAAAACTATCCCATAGCACTGTCTCCAGATAGTTTAGGCTATATTTTTTCAGGTAGTGTGGTTGTAGATCAAAGGAATACGAGTGGCCTAGGCACCCTAGAGAATCCTCCTATGGTGGCACTTTTTACCTATCACGATCAAGTCAAAGTTCTAGCAGGTATGGACAGCTTTCAGTCCCAGGGTTTGGCATACAGTCTGGATAAAGGACGAACATGGACTAAGTACAATTTAAATCCCATACTTCTCAATCCTGGAACTCGAGATTTCAGAGACCCCAAGGTTTTCTGGCATAGTGATTCAGGACGTTGGATCATGGTTTTGGCGGAGGGAGATCATATTGGGTTGTACGGTTCGGAAAACCTACGAGAATGGCAAAAGTTGAGTGAGTTTGGAAAAAATGAAGGAAGCCACGAAGGTGTATGGGAATGCCCTGACCTATTTGAGTTGAAAACAACTAGCGGACAAACTAAAAAGTGGGTTTTGTTGGTGTCTATCGGACCAGGAGGTGAAAGAGGTTCTGCTACACAATATTTCGTCGGGGATTTTGATGGGACCAAGTTTACGAACAGTAGATATCCCGAGGCCAGACTATGGCTGGATCATGGCCGAGACAATTATGCCGGAGTTACGTGGTCCAATATCCCTAAAGCCGATGGTCGGACCATATTTCTGGGTTGGATGAATAACTGGCAGTATGCTCAAGTTGTTCCTTCTACTGGTTGGAGAGGTATGATGACGTTGCCAAGGACATTGGAGTTGTTGGATACGAATACAGGTTATCAGGTGGTTTCCTACCCTATCAAGGAAGTAGAGCTACTCCGCAAAAGGGCTATTGAGATAAAAAGGCGCATGGTAGTTGGAGAGGCCGATTGGTCATCTTATCTGGACCCATCGCAACCTTTTCTGGATATGGAACTTATCATAACCAAAGTAAGTGGATCCCATACTTGGTCCATTAAACTGTCCAATTCCCTTGGGGAGTACACCAAAGTTGGATACAACTATCAGACGAAAGATTTTTACATTGATAGAGAAAACTCCGGTCAGGTTGATTTTTCAAAGGGTTTTGCCGGAATACATTATGGCCCCAGGAGGAGGAGACATGACCAGATGGCCATACGGTTGATTATTGATCGATCTTCCATAGAGCTTTTTGGCGACAAGGGGGAGGTGGCTATGACGGATTTGTTCTTCCCTAACAGACCCTACGACAAGCTTACCATAAGTTCTGGCGAGGAGGCGGTGTTATTTGAGGGTGTTGTGTATCAATTGAACTCTATCTGGGAGGATGAGATGGTCAAAGGTATTGATGAGGATAGGCAGTAGAGTGATAACAAATTTCAATTGAGTTGAAGATTGAGGATAAGTATCATAAATTTAATAGATCAACCACCTAGCCATGAAGAAAGTCCTTCCATTTTGGTTTTTGTTTGCTGCTGTATCTGCCAGTGGTTCTATCGACAGCCTGAAAGCCGCTCTGGCTGCTTCGACTGAAATCATTGACCAGATTAAAACGCAAAATGCCATAGCTTGGAAACTTCGAGATACTAGACCAGATTCGGCTCTTTTTTACGCTACTAAAGCACGAAAAGTAGCTAAAGAGCATGGATTTATTCACGATGAAATACAAGCAGTCAATTATATTGGTATTGCTTATCGAAATATTGGTGTTTACTCCAAAGCCTTCGAAAAATACCTCGAAGCCTTGCGAATGGCTGAGCAGCATGAAGACAACGAACAAAAGGGCTACGCCCTGATTAATCTCGGTAATCTTTACCTTTTCCAAACCAATTTCCAAGGAGCTGTTAGTTATTTTATTCAGGCGCTGGATGAAGCAAGGACTATGGGAGATCGCCGGATGCAAGGATACTGCTATGTCAACCTTGGTCGATCATATGATGGTATGGGAGAATACGGGCAAGCCGAACTTTACCTCAAGCAGGCCATTGACATTCGTGAGGCTCAACACGATGCTTATGGCATTATTGCTGTGCAGATTGAATTAGCCGAGGTCTATCGTAAACAAGGGGCCTTGGACAAATCATTAGTGTATACCAAGGAATTAGTCGAACGAATTGATGATAAAGCCTATCCCAGGGCGCTGATCTTCGCTCAAAACAACCTGGCAAAGATTTATCTAGCCAAAGGAATGCTAAGGAAAGCAGAAGAGATTGCAGAAGAAGCACTTCGATTATCAAAGCAAGTAATATCCAGGTATGATGAAAAAGAATCACTCAAAAACCTGAGCACAATTGCCGCCCAAAGACCTGATTTCTCAAGTGCTTTTGAGTATTACACCAACTACGCTGAGCTCAACCAACAATTGTTTAGTGAAGAGAACATACGGAAAATAGAGCAACTCAAGAATAAGTATGAGATCGATCAACAAGAAGCCGAAAATGAATTTCTGCGCAAGCAGACAGAACTTAACGAGCAGGTGATCAGTAGGCAAAAGACCATTATTGCGCTGTCAGTGGTGGGAATATTGTTACTATTACTACTTGCGGTTATGGCCTATCGAGCCTTCTTGATCAAAGTGAAGTTGTCCAAAGAAATCGCGCAACAACGTGATAAGATCGAGCATGATAAGAATACCATTGAAAAGCAATCCGTCCAACTCCAGGAACTGGATGAAGCCAAATCCAGGTTTTTTGCCAATGTATCTCATGACCTGAGAAGCCCTCTCAGTTTGATTTTGGGTAATTTGGAAATGGTTCTGGAGGACACAGACACTTATCTTACTACCAATGCCAAGAAATGTCTGGAGGTTGGATTCAAAAATAGTAAGCGCCTGTTGTATTTGACGGATGAGATTAATGATATCACCAAGCTTGAAGAAGGCAAGATCAGCCTGAAACTGGAAAGAGTCAGAGTGAACTCATATCTTCGGATGCTTTGCGATATGTTCAAATCCACCGCAGAGTTTAAGGGCGTCTCTCTTAGTTTCGAGAGCACCTTGGAAGATCACGAAACCTTAGCAATCGATCCGCGCCAATTTGAAAAGATATTTTACAACCTGGTTTCCAATGCCATCAGACATACGCAAAAAGGAGATGCCATTGATATAAGAGCTAAATCGACGGGAGGCCAAACGGAGTTGACTTTCAGTGATAGTGGGGAAGGAATTCCCTTTAATAGTCTTCCACATGTCTTTGATAGGTTCTTCCAATCAGCCCAAAACCAATATAAAAGTAGAGAAGGATTGGGAATAGGTCTCGCCTTGGTGAAGGAACTGGTTGAGCTTCACAAGGGCGTCATTACCGTATCCAGCCAGTATGGAGTAGGGACTAGGTTTACCCTAACCTTTAGAAATCATGCAAAACAATTGCCTGGGTATACAGGAGGTAGCCAAGGTAGTTCATTTATCGAAGAACAAAATGAATTGTTTAGAGAGCTGGATACAGAGGTTCGTCATAAAGTGTCTGTCGATGTTACAGGTCAAAAGGAAAATCAATCCGTAATATTGTTAGTTGACGATCATCCTGAGATCCGATATTACATCCGCCAAATACTGGAAGACAACTATCATGTGGTTGAAGCCGCACATGGTTTAGAGGCCCTGGAAATACTTGAAAAGGAAAAAATTGATTTGATCATTACAGATCTTATGATGCCGTGGATGGACGGTTTCGAGCTGATAGAGTCGCTCAACTCTCATGACGAATATAAGCAGATACCTCTGCTAGTTGTTTCTGCACGAATATCTGAGACCGATCATGAAAAAGTATTGTACAAAGGTGTAAATGACTATTTACAAAAGCCATTCCAAAAGAAAGAGCTTGTACTGAGGATCGAAAATCTTATCAATCAAAAAGAAAGATTTGCTTCAAAGGGACGGGACGTTTTCTCAACCCTTGTCAATGACAATCTTGGAGATATTGAAGCAGATCTTGCCTTGAAATTGGAGAATACAGTGAAGGACAGAATAGGTGATCCTAATTTGTCGGTTTTTCATCTTGCTGACGGCATGGCGGCAAGCGAAAGACAAGTTTATAGACTTGTCAAGAAACTAACGGGACTTACCCCACATGAGTATATTAGTGAGATCAGGATGCAATATGTCGACTATCTCATTAGGAAAAATAAGGTGAAGAATGCTACCGAAGCCGCTAAAAGCATAGGTCTAAAGAATGTAACAACATTCAGTAGACAGTATCAGAAAAAGTTTGGTGTGAAACCTTCCGAACTGTTACGCCAATAATAAGGCTTCGCGTTCTCTTTTCGACCATAGAACCAAAATCTCTAAAAAGCTAGTGAGCCAAACCCTGTGAGAAGTTTTTAGCTTTTGCTCTTTTGGAGAAGAAGAATCCTAAAATGGTCAGGGCAACCGTTATGGTCAGTATGAATATTTTTCGTAGCATACCTTCAAGGCAAAAGTGATAGGAAACACCCCCAAAGAGAATATGAAATCTTACTAAAAAAATTTAGTTGATGATCGTCTCTTTGCGACTTAGTGATGTAGCCCCAAAATAACCCAAGACGCTCTGGCCATCATTAGAAATGTTGGTCAAGTTACCTTGGATGGATGCCGGTGAGGTACCCGAGGCTGTGCCAAGTGACGTTGTTTGACCTCGAAATAATTGAAAAAACTTATAAGCGCTTTTCGATAATGAAAGTAGCTCCGCCTTGATTGTATCGTTCATGTCAAATTGAAACTGAATGAGGTCATTTCTAAAAGTATTTCCATTGAAAAACTGATCACTTAACAGCACGATGTCCTCAGTAGCGTTATACAAAGAATCGCCATTAAATATTTTCCACCTGTAGAAGTTTTCCGGCTGGATCGGATCTGTTGCAAAAATGACCGGGTAATAGATATCAATACGGCTGCCTGGGTTATCAGGATCATTTTCTGTGAAAAAGTCAAATCCTACCGAATCGATCTCTACCGGCGTACGTAGAATCTCTGGAACAGATATGATCGTGTCTCCGCCAGAAAGAATGACCTGGAGTTGATAAAATCGCTGCTCACGACCATTGAATCCGTCTGGACCGGAATAAATCCCATTACCGATATATGTGTAGGCTATCTCAGTACTGTTTTCGATCACTGTTACACGGGCATCGCTAATCACCGGATTTGGCTCTTGAGAGGAGAAGCCATTGATTCGACTGATCTTAACCGTTTGCGGTCTGTCTTCGTTGGTAATCCATCCCTCGATTACTATCAAGTTGGTTTGATCCGGTAGATCAAGTTTTATCGGATCTTCACAAGCTGTGAGCACCATGACAATTAGTAGGGATATATATTCTAAGTACTTCACTTAAAATTTGAAATTGTAAGTGACCGAAGGTATGATGGTCCCAAAAACGGAGTATCTGACGATCTCCGTTTCGCCCGGATTATCAGCCGACTCTCTAAAGAAATAAGAGAAAGCGTTCTTTCTTGCGTAAGCATTATATATCGTAAACGTCCAGTGGTCAGAAACATTTCTGGGTTTGCCATTCTTTTTGATGGTTTTGCCATCCCATTTCAAGGAAAAATCGAGTCGATGGTAATCCGTAATACGGCTTTGGTTCCTATTCTCAAAATGTGGGACCAGAGTACCTTCAAATTCATATTTCCCGATAGGTAGGGTGATTGGCCGGCCAGTACTGTAGTTAAAGGTACTGGAGATACTTAGGCGCCGGTTGATCTCATATATTCCAACCAGCGATAGATCGTGGGTTTTGTCGTAATCATCGGGATAGTAGCTGCCATTGTTGATGGTTTCCTCCTGAAATTGACCAGCTACCTTCCTTTCTGACCTGGAAAATGTATAGCTCAACCAACCTTTGAATCGATTGGCATTACGTTTGACAAATATTTCTAAACCGTAAGCTCTCCCGTCGCCGGTAAGTAGCTCAGTTTCTGGATTAGGGTTAAACAGCAGGTCCGCTCCGTCTTTATAGTCTATAATATCAGTAAACTGCTTGTAGTAGGCCTCGATAGAGGTTTCCCATTTATTGCTTTCAAAGTTTTTATAGTATCCAAGAGAAAACTGATCAGAGCGGGTGGGAGAAACGTAAGTGTCACTGATTTTCCAAATGTCCGTAGGCGTAGGAGAAATGGTATTTGAAATTAGATGCAAATATTGAATATTACGCGTGTAAGATGCTTTTAGCGAACTGAGCTCCCCTGTAGAGAAGTTGATCGATACTCGTGGCTCTATGCCATGATAGAATTTGATGATCTCACCTGCATCAAATCTGGTGGTATCCTCTATAGACTCGTCAGTCCGTGGCTGGCCGGAAGCATATTGGTAGACCTCTCCTGAACCCAAGTTAGCCAGTGTCGAGTATCTAAATCCATATTGCAATTTCAACCTTGGACGAATCTCCCATTCGTGACTGATGAAACCTGCCACCTCAAATCCATGTTCAGTATCCAAAAAAAGTGAGTCAGACGAAGAGTCCTCTTGGAATGGAATTCTGTCCCCAGGATTTAGACGATGAAAAGTTGCTTGCATTCCAAAATTGAAAAGTGATTTCGGATTGGCGTAGTAAAAGTGATCTCCCTTGAGGGAGTAGTCAATGATCTTTGATGTACCAATAAAAGATGCTGCTTCACGAGGCTGAGTGATCTTATAGTTGTACTGGCTGATGATGACCGAATAATTTGCAAAAAGTCGTTCTCCAAAAGTGTGGTTCCATCGCATCGTGAGGTTTTGGTTGCCCCATGTTCGGCGTGCATCCAGACCTGCCCTGTTGTCGTCGTTGCCGAGATAGCCAGAGACAAACAAAGTATTCTGAGGGTTGAGTTTGAAGTTGACTTTCAAATTGAAATCTCTAAAGGAGGTTCTGTTTCTGCTAATGCTGTTAGATGATTGGGAATTGAAGAAGTCCACTACCGTAGCTCCGTCCTCCGTGATATCAAATAGTGATTGACGGGCAGAAAACAAAAACGAGCTACTGTTCGCCTTGATTGGGCCTTCGGCAGTGAACCGGGCAGATACGATTCCAATACCTCCAGAAAACCTCAACCGTTGATTATTCCCCTCTTTTTGGTGAATGGCGACTACAGATGATGCTCGACCACCATAAGATGGGGGGATATATCCTTTCATGACCTTTACCTGATTAACCGCTTCTGGGTTAAAAACTGAGAACAAGCCGAAGAAATGATTGGGGTTGTAGACAGTCGCTTCATCTAGAAGAACTAGGTTTTGGTCAACAGCACCACCACGAATATTGAGACCATTTGCGTCTTCGCCTAAGGTCCTAATTCCGGGTAGTAGCAACGATCCTTGCAGGACATCTACTTCTCCCAGTAAATAGGGAACCTGACCTTCTGTATCCAGGTTGAGGATATTAATGCCTGGAGTAAGGTTTTTAATGTTGTATGTTGCTGACCGGTCAGATACTGTCACTGCATTTAGACTTGCAACAGCTGGATTCAGGCGAAAGGTGACTTTAGTATCATGGTTAAGTTTGATACTAGTGTTGACTGGCTCATAGCCTACATAAGAAACGACTAACTCATGTGTGCCTTGAGGCAAGGAGAGGGAAAAATGACCATAGTTATTAGTTACTACTCCTATCAGCGAGTCTCTGACCAAGATATTAGCTCCGATTAGAAACTCACCAGTACTATTGTCTCGGACTCTTCCATAAATACTGAGAAAACCAGATTCCTGCTTTTCTTCTTTGAGACCGATCATGACCTGTCCAGAACTCACATTGTATCTGAGATTATATGTCTCCAGGAGAGTCAATAGCTGCTGTAGCGAATGATTACCAGGCTCGACTCGGATGCTTACCTCTTTTAACACATCAGGACTGAATACAAAGGGGATATTATAGTGATCAGAAAGGTGGTCTAGGAGTTTAGCAGCTTTGTACTCAGATTTTTTCAGGATAACTGTTTGATTTAGATCCTGTGAAAAAGAGGCATAGCTAACCCAGAAAAGAAATAGGTAAGTACTAGTAAACTTCAGTAAACAAGAAGACGGCCAGCGCATATCCCGTAGGTTACGGGCAAAGCTAATGCATGTTTAGCAGCCTTTTCCTTCCAAAAGGACGTTGTTTTCAGAGAAAGTTACAGAGAAGTCCAATACATATGACAGGTTGTTCAGAATCTCCCCCAAGGCTTGATTTTCAAAGGTACCAGTCACCTTACATTGCGAAAGTACCTCAGAGCTAATTTTGATGTCCTTATCGTAGTACTTAGAGAGATAGCTAACGGCATCTTGGAGAGCTGTACCTTCAAAGACGAATTTTCCGGTTTTCCATGAGAGATCGTTTACGTCCGGATGATGATTTAGTACCAGTTTCTTTTTATGGTCTTGGTACAGACCTTCTTTACCTGCGCTTACTTTGATTTTGGCATTACCCATTTCCAGTGCTACTAATCCACGGGTCACATATACGCTGACATCCGCGGTTTTGGAAGTTTTCAGGTTAAATGCGGTCCCTAGTACCCTTACATTAGCAGAGTTGGTGTTAATCAAAAATTGATTTTCCGATTTAACAATGTCAAAATAGCCTTCTCCTAAGAAGTCAATAGATCGATTTTCAAAGTTTTGATCATAGGATACTTTAGACCCTTTGCTTAACCATATCCGGGAGCCATCAGGGAGTGTTATGCTTTCGGTATTATCAATAGCCTCTACAGATATAATATGAGCTATCGGATCCTTAGGAGACTCCACAAATTGCCAAACAGAAAACCCTAGCCCAATAGTGATTAAAATGATAGCCGCTACTCTCACTACAGGCCAAAGTGAAAATACCTTTGTATTTTCTTCAGATGTTGATTTCGTTGTCGAAAGTTTAGCTGTAAAGGTATCCCATGCCTTATCAACGTCACAAGACGGGCCGTCCGTTGCAGTCAGCTTATAGATTAAGCTAATATCATCGTCCTCGGCACTTATGTCCGCTTTTTTGTAATGTAGGTGGTGGTATTTTTCCAGATCTCTCGCTTCCATCTGTTATAAGGTCAAATGAACTTGTTTAAACCCCTAAGGTTGGTTCGAAAAAAATCATGATTTTATTTTAGCAAGTAGTGGTTTTAGTGATTCTCTTAATTTTTTCAGAGCTATGCCCATCTGATTTTCCACTGTTTTCTTAGATAGGCTCATTTCTTCTGCGATCTCATCATACGTTAAGCCTTCGTACCTGCTCATCATGAATATCTCCTTACACTTGGCAGGCAGTTCAGAGATTGCGGAGTTGATGACCTTTCGTAATTGATCAGAGTCCTCAACTATTTCCGTGATGTTCTCATCCTCTATGTCGATTTCGTATATATCAGATCGATTATTGATTTTAGGTAATTCCAGCTTTAGATAATTGATAGATTTGTTTCTGGCTGCTGAGTACAAATAGCTAACCAATGATGATTCGATGCTGATCTGCTGACGTTTCTCCCAGATATACATAAATACCTCCTGCGCAATTTCTTCAGCAACCACATCATTAGATACAAAACGATATGCATACCGAAATATATCTTGATAATGTTGTTTGAAAAGCACTTCGAAAGCGCCAAGATCGCCTGATTTAATCCTTTCGAAATGGATCACTTCATTAGGTTCAGTCATCCGTTCGGTTGTTCCTGACTACTGTATTGAGTTAATAATTTCGATGTATAAAAGTAAGGACTGTTGAGAGAAAACCTGAAAATAGTTTTCGGCTTCCATGCTAATGACGATGTTTTGATGAGGTATGATGTAGAGATTATCCCCGGATTCACTGTGCATGAAATAGACATCATTGGGGTTCAAGCGAGTGGCGGTGAATGAACCACTTGTGAAACCCCACCAGGACAATCCCAGATCATATAAGTCAGGTTGAACCTCAGTTCTATTGTCCATGAGCTGAGCAATCCAGGTTGCCGGCACTACCTGTCTTCTGTCAATAGTGCCATTCCTCAGCATCATGTATCCGATCTTAGCCATTTCCAAGGTAGTGGTCAATACGCCGTCAGCTCCATTCACAGTACCTTCGTTGTCGATTTCCCACTCCCAGAGCTCTTTTTCTATTAGACTGCCCAGTTTGATATTCAGATATTCCTCCAATGTTTGCTGAGAGACATTCTGGATGATCTTAGAGATGATCATACCTATGCCTGAGTTGATACCATAGCGACTACCTGGTACTGCCTCTAGTGGCTTGCCCAGTACGTAAGCAGTCCAGTCGCTTTCGGTTTTCATGATATTGAGGTCGCTGTCATCACTGAGGTAGGATATCAGGGATTCATTCCAGGACAATCCTGAGGTATAGGTGATTAGATGCCTAATAGTAATACCCCGCTTCAGTGGTTGTACCTCGAAGATGGACGAGTATTCCGGTAGGTATGTATCTATGCGGTCGTCGAGCCCGCCAATGATCCCTTCATCTATTGCTATGCCAAGCGCAAGGTTGGTCATGGCAATGGTAGATCGGCCTATCGGTTTCATTTGATTTCTCCCAGAGCCATTGTAGTAGTTTTCAAAAACTAATTTTTCATCCTTGATGGCTATGAGTGCATTCATCTCTCCAAATTCTTTATTTCTTATTCGGCTATTAAGTTGCAATAAGAAATCTTGATCCAAGCTCACATTTGCCGGGAGATCATAACTCCAAAAATCCTGATCTGGAGGTAACTCATCACCTACGTAACAAGCGGTTAAACTTATTAATATCAGCAGTTTAGCGATCTTCATCATCTTTTTTTCCGGTTTTGTAAAGTCCAACTCTGACACCAATTGATAGCACCAAGCCACTAAAATCACTGTTTGCTATTTGAGGAAGCTCCAACCCCCTCATTGTCCTGTATCCGACCGATGTTTTCACCCTAAGAAGAGGTAATGGAACTATTTCAAAACCAATTTCCGGATGCACTATTAAAAACTTATCGCGGAATAGGTCCTCGAAAGTAGAGGCATTTTCCCAGACAGCATCTCCCGTCCCCATATTGAGCTGGATCAAAATATTGGCAAAGCTGAGTTTCCGCAGTTCGTAGCTTACAAATCCACCAAAATGGCCGTATAGCAAGGCGAATTCGTTGGGGAAGATTAGAAACCGTTTGTAATCTCCCTGATAAGCAGATACGTATCCACCCAGAGAGACACCTCGGACCGTAACTCCGGCGCTTAGCCGGACGCTTGGTTCTAGTGATCCCCCAGGTGTAGGTGACCATTCCTGGATGACTTCCGCAAAAAGCGCAAAATCTGTATAAGGATTTTCAAAAAGAGAAAGCCCTGACTCCTCAAGCTCTTGGGCCAGAGAGTCAATTGCCTCCATATCTTGTGCTCCAAGGCGAA
Organism: Cyclobacteriaceae bacterium HetDA_MAG_MS6; assembly: GCA_019192485.1. GTDB lineage: Bacteria > Bacteroidota > Bacteroidia > Cytophagales > Cyclobacteriaceae > MS6. The sequence continues at coordinate 17,849 of JAHCMJ010000040.1, forward strand.
GAGCTGCTACTATGAGCAAGAGAAACCAACACGTATGTTTTGTCATGACCAACTTGATAACAACTTTTGAGGTGATATTCCCCCTGGTGGAATAATCTTTAGACACTGTAAAATAGTAAACGGTGGATAATGTTTTTTAGTGAAATACTTAGTACTCACCAAATCTCTCTTCTTCCATCTTTTTTCAAGATCAGTGCAACCCATTTTATATTGCTTGGTCATTAGAGAAAAATTTAGAGCTTGAGCGCCACGGTCAATATACATGAGGACCTTATTCAAAGGTGTAGATCAAATGATCGTGCAGCTCAGTTCGAAATTTACCAATTATACAATAAGGCCATGTACAATACAGCTATAAGGATTTGTGGGTCAGAAGAGGACGCAGAGGATGTACTACAAGAGTCTTTTCTGAGTGCTTTCAGGAATCTTTCCCAGTATAGAGGAGAGTCCTCGTTTGGAGCCTGGCTCAAGCGGATAGTGATCAATAAAGCAATCACAGCAACTAAACGAGAGCAAAAGATGAGTAGGAGTGCAGAAGAGCAAAATGAGGAAGCATATCATTTTGAGTGGGATACGGGGGCTATTCATGAGTCTCAAATGACGGTACAAAAAATACAGGAAGCAGTAAAGACATTGCCATTGGGATTTAGAAGTGTACTGACATTATATCTTTTTGAAGGGTATGATCATAAGGAAATAGCGGGCATACTGAATATTAGTGAGTCGACGTCAAAGTCGCAGTACAACAGGGCTAAGAAGAAGTTGAGAGACATTTTAGGTACGGAGGTGAAATATGGGTGATTTATTAGAGAATTTTGTTCAAGAAAACCGTGAGGGTTTTGACAACAAGGAGCCTGATCGAAATGTGTGGTTGAGTATCAATAAAAAGCTAGAGAAGGAAAAAGGTTTTAGCCTATTTTGGAAAATTGCTGCAGCTTTTCTCTTGGTCACTACTACCTATTTGTTGATAGACAAATATCATCAACCTGATAGGCCTAAAACTGCACTGATGACTGAGTTTGAGCAAGCGGAGACTTTCTACTACTCGCTGATATCACAGAAACAAGCTGAACTGCAGGGGTATAACCCAGGCGAATTAGAGATGGATTTTAAGGTAGATATTGATCGACTGGATTCGATGTATTCCGAGTTAAAATCTACCTTCCAAGGGTCGCTTAATGACCCAAAACTGGTGGAAGCCATGATTGGTAACCTTCAACTCAGAATAGAAATACTCAATGAGCAGATAAGAATATTGGAGAAAATAAGTAGGAAAAGTGATGATCAATATAAAATTGAAATTTAGGCTATTCTTTTTAGGAGTCCTGGTAACCGGCATTGCCGGGGCTCAGGAAAACAAAAAGAGCATCAGCAAATCATACGATGTTGGTGCCAGAACTGGCTTGAGTATTGAAAACAAGTTTGGTGATATACATGTCGACACCTGGGGCAAGCCAGTCATCCAAGTGGATGTAGAAGTGATTGTCAATGCCCGCAGCGAACGCAAATCTCAAGAGATTTTGAATCGGATCCAGGTGGATATAGATGAATCCGATACAGAAATCAGTTTTGAAACGGAGTTGGACGCATTAAGAACGAAGGAGAATGAAAACTTCGAGGTCAACTATGAGGTAATGATGCCCTCAGAAAACCCGTTAGTTCTTGAAAACAGCTTTGGAGATACCTATGTAGATAACAGAAAGGGACGAACAGAGTTGGATGTGTCGTATGGTTCGTTAAAAGCTGGAGATTTGACAGATGTAGAATTAGACCTGGCTTTTGCCAAAGGGTCAATAGGTCAGTTAGCTAACGGAGACTTCGAGGTCAAATACTCAGAGTTCATTGTGGATGTAGCTGAGGACCTGATACTCGAACAACAATTTTCAGATTTAGAGCTGGGTAAAGTAGGTACGATACGCCTTAAAAGTAAATATGGAGCCGTTGAATTAGGGGAGGCTGGGCGAGTGCAAGTGGAGGTGGATTATAGCAAGTTCTCCATTAAAAGACTCATGACATACCTGGATATGGACGCTAGTTACGTCTCTGGTTTTGAGATTGCCCGGTTGAGCAAAGACTTCAAACTTGTGAACATCAGCGGACGATATGGGTCTTACCAGATCAACATAGAACAAGGTACCCAAGCGCATTTTGAGGGGGAATTCAGATACTCAAGCCTAAAAGACCAGGATGATATCGTTGATCTCTACTATCGCATCGCAGATAATAACAGAAAAACCTTCAAAGGAAAGATAGGCGATGGGAATCCTGATCAGAAAATCAAAGTTACGTCAAGCTATGGAGATCTAAGACTTTACTACAACTAGCTAGAAGAATCCAGTAGTTAATTCAAACTTATCTTTTCTCGAATCTAGCAGTTTGCCCGACTCGCACTTGAGGACCCTCGCCGGATATTTTTGTAAGAAGAAATGATTGTGAGTTGCCATCAGAATGGCAGTGCCACTTTTGTTGATCTCTAGGAACAACTTAAAGATACCTTCTGAGACCTCCGGGTCTAGATTTCCTGTGGGTTCATCAGCAAACAAGATTTGAGGTTCGTTAATAAGGGCACGAGCGATGACTACACGCTGTTGTTCCCCCCCTGAAAGTTGATGTGGCATTTTGTTGGATACTGATCCGAGGCCCACTCTCATGAGCACTTCAGCCATTCGGCTTTTGACCTTTGCCTTATCCCTCCAGCCAGTAGCTTTCATGACAAACTGAAGGTTTTCAGCAACAGTCCTGTCATAGAATAACTCAAAGTCCTGAAAGACAATCCCTATTTTTCTACGAAGAAAAGGAACTTCTTTGGCTTTGATCTGACGAATGCCATACCCAGCCACACGAATATCTCCTAGTCGCAAGGGTAGATCGGCATATAGTGTTTTTAAAAGAGATGATTTTCCACTGCCGGTTCTTCCAATGAGGTAGACAAATTCCCCTTTGCCTACTTGACAGTTGATCGAACTTAATACCGTGGTGTTATCCTGGAAAATAGTGGCATTGGCAATATCTAACACTGGTTCCTGCGAAAAAGACATCAGATTTCCAGTTTTTGCAGTTTTCCGAAAGGTAGTAGATCAATCAACTCTCGTAGTTTTTCTTCTTTGCCTTCCAATCCATATTTTTCAGGATTTTTGATAGGACGATCAGCTCGAAAATAGGCAACAAGTACAAAGTTGTCATCTCGTAATTGTATGTAATTAGGGATTTTCGCTTTGCCTTTTACCTTGATAATGTACATATCAGAAAGAATTACCTCTTTCATCAACTATCAGTTCAGCCTATTGGTTACCTTTTTTATAATCCGCCAGGAATTTTTCTAATCCTATGTCGGTCAATGGGTGTTTCAACAAGCCAGTAATTACGTTGAGGGGACAAGTAGCTACATCTGCACCTACTTCGGCACATTGGATCAAGTGCATAGTATGTCTGATAGAAGCTGCTAATACTTCCGTTGCAAATCCGTAATTGTCATAAATGTTGACTATTTGTTCGATAAGGGCCACACCATCACTACTGATGTCATCAAGTCTACCTATAAAAGGAGAAACATAACTTGCACCAGCTTTCGCCGCCAAGATGGCTTGGCCAGCGTTGAAAATCAAAGTGCAGTTGGTTCGAATCCCTTCCGTATGAAAAGCCTTGATTGCCTTTACTCCGTCTTTGATCATCGGGACTTTTACCACAATCTTGTCGTCGATTTTTGCGAGTTCTCTACCCTCTGCCAGCATGCCATCCAGCTCCGTGGAGATTACCTCTGCGCTCACATTGTCATCTACTATGTCGCAAATCGCTTTGTAGTGTGATCTGATGTTGGTTTCGCCTGTGATTCCCTCTTTTGCCATCAGCGATGGATTAGTAGTTACACCATCCAAAACACCCAGGTCATAAGCTTCCTGGATTTCATTGAGATTTGCTGTGTCGATAAAAAACTTCATGTCTTAAGTTCAGGTTTTTAATTTAAAGAGAGTAGATCTTGTAAAATTCTATGGTCTTAGCTGCCTTGGAAATAAAAAAGGCAAACAGATATCGCACCGCTACAACCGTTTACCCTTGCTTTCTTCCGAACCTGGGGGATTCAACAGGAGCTGGTCGTACCCATTTGCCACCGCAAAAGTAAATCGAAAGATTAAAAAAATGTTAGGCCTGTCTCTAAAGTTTGTGAAGATTACCTTCAATGCAATTCCTTTTTTCATAGAAATCGTCATCTTCGGCATCATCCATCTCTTCAAAATCTACCGAAGTCTCCTCAAAGAAATCATCTAAGTCTGGGTAGCTACCTTCATCAAAAGTTTGGTCGATATTTTCCACTGTTCCTTCTTTTTGAGATAAAGTTAAGACCCGAAGTCCTACAGACGTGGAGATCTATGTGAAGGAATCATTGCCTATTTCTTACTTTCTTATGAACTCAGGGCCAATCTAGGTATTGGCTCTTTGGTGATCTGACGTTCTAGTACTGATGCCCAAGCTTCCAGATACAAGGCTACGTCTTCCTTAGAATTGTATGACAGATGACCTCTTTTATCTGGAGGCAATTCCCGAAGTACTTTTTGATCTTTCAATCTTTCCAGGTTGATGAGATCCTCCAATGCCAAGCCATTGG
>JAHCMJ010000391.1 GCA_019192485.1 Cyclobacteriaceae bacterium HetDA_MAG_MS6
AAAAGGCATAATGTCTGCCGGGATGCAACAGTATCCCACTGTTTTCCGGTAGCACGAATTTGAGATATCGTCCTTTCACTTTCGGATGATCAGCAGGAACATCTTCATTCTCGGCTATGCCAAAATCAGTTTTCGAGGGAAATGTACCACCCGAAAATACGCCCATGGAATGATATGTCTCTCCGGTGTAATAATCATCTCGCTCATGAGGGATTCCTCTTCCCATCCTGTCTCCTGGAAAACCATGAAATGCGCTCATGGTACTGTCCGTCCCATTGTCGTTGAGTACAGCGTCACCTTCGACTTCCAGTATTTGCAGAGACAAAGCTTTTCCATAGATGTTGGGGCGGACTACGTTTGATCCAAAACCTGTGCGAACCGTGATAGACTTCAAGTAACTTGGCTCGGTACCAGAGATTCGAAAGGTTTGTCCTAAGTCTCTGTTACGCTTGTAGTACTGCTGCTCTTGCCCAGCAGTATCATAATACCCCCAACCTCCTTGTGCAGATCCTTTGATCACCACATCCGCGTCGTGATCTACGGAAGTATTTCCTCCACGGTCAAAGCCCTCATAGTATGCAATGAGTTCGTTAATATCCGGTTTTTCAGACATGGAAACTACTAGCGAATTATCGGGCTTTTGGCACCTTGCCAGAATAGCAAGAGTAGACATCAGCAGAATAGCGTGTTTTTGAAAAGTTGATATCATTATTTTATTTACCAGGGAAAAAATGGTTTTTAATAAACGTATACTTCGCTTCCGAATAGGCCGGGGGTAGGCTGTGGCCAGCTTCGGGAAATATCAAATACTCTTTCGACGAAGATACTTGATTGTATGCTGCAAAATTGATGTGAGGTGGACAAGTAGGATCCACCAGTCCGACTCCCATAAACACGGGCACTTTTATCCAAGGGGCGAGATTTTTAATGTCTATGTAGCTTAGTGTCTCCATGACCGTTTTTCTGCTTTCAGGATATTGCTCAAAATACTTTTTGAATTCGCTACCTGGCCAGTGAGCTACTTGGAAGTAATCCTCAAAGTCTGATAAAAAGGGCACTCCAGGTATACAAAGACTAACACGATCCGGAGCTAGAGCTGCTGTGGCAAAACTCAATGCGCCACCTTGACTACTTCCCTCGACAGCTATTCGGGATTTGTCAATTTCGTCTTGTGTATATAGAAAGTCCAGTGCTCGGAGGCAGTCCATATACGCACCCCTGTAGATGTATAGCTCCTTGTCCTCTACCATATGCTGCATGTAGCCCGGAAAGCCAGGGTTGATGAAGTCTCGGCTATTGCCATGACCGCGAATATTAAGGATCAGGGTCGCCATATCATTCCCGCCGTACCCCCAAAAATGTTTGGCATTGGTACTATAGCCGGATAAGGCCCAGGTCGTAGAGGTTTGCTATACCATGCCCTTACCAGCACGTTGCCCAGAGAGCGCATTTCCAGGAGAAACACTTCTTTTTGGTCTGTACACAAAGAGTCTAGTTTAATGAGCTTGTACTGTGGTGGGATACACGATAATTCATTTTTGGCTTTTTCCCAGTAGGTCTGAAAGTCATCCGGACGGTTTGTCGGAGACCATATATCCTCGGGCCGCACTCCTATACTAAAGCGTTTTTTGGCTTGTCCTATATCACTCTCCAATGTGATTTCCACTTGGTAGAATCCAGGCCCGAGCTTACCTAAATCTACTTTATGATCAATGTGCTTTTTCGGTGGTATCCTTTTTTTCTCTGACGTTTTCAAAATGCTCTGACCAAAATCCGAAACCACAGATACTGAGACTTGACCACGAAAGGCTTGCTGGCTATTGTTAGCGATTTGTGTGCTGAATACAATCGGCCCAGTCGTGAGAAACTGATGGTCGCTGCTTAGCCGTGGGGTAATGGCCAGTGCGTCCGGTACTCCTGGTATAGAGAGCTTAATGGCCTCGCCAATGATCCCGCCAAAGCCACCTCCGTCATAAACTCGAATAGAAAGCACATTGGGAGCCTTCCAGTTGATCTTGTCAAAAGGGATCAAGATCTCTATAGGGACATTATACCCTGTCTGGTAGTTGGGCGGAAATGTGCCGGCTCCTCCCAGCTTTTCACCGTTCCAGAATACGGCACTCACATCATCAATCTTGCCAAGTAGAAGTTGGAGGCCTCCTGCTTGCTCCACACTCTTTTTGATTTCTGTTTTCGGTGCTACCTTTTGTCGATACCAGGCATATCCGTCATACCCTTCCCACCCTTGATGCTCCCAGGGCTTGCCGATGATGATCTGGTCCCAGTCGGCGTCATCGAAGCCGATCTGAGACCATTCCATGTCATCACCAGTCTTGAACAGGCACTTATACTTTAGGATGTTCTGAGCCTCACAAAGTAGATGGGCACAGATGGAAGAAAGGACGATCAGAAATCTAATCCACATGATTACTTATGCGTTGAGCTCTATGACGAAGGTATTGAAAGATGCCGCAGGAATAGTCACTTTCTGTTGGATATCATCTATGCGCAACTCGACTACTTCGTCATCAGGGTTAGGATTGTAGGTAAAGAGAACCACTTTGTCTCCGCTTTTGAAGGCCAGGACGTTTTCCTGGGTGGTCATATCCAATGATACACTTCCAGGTGCTACGAAGTAGCTGAAGTGTTTCATGAGGTGAAATTCGGGGTTATAAGTGTAGGTCTTATTAGCCTTGTCGATCGTGATCATCGAGTTTTGTTTCCAGCCCCATTGACTTTTTCCTGTTTCGTCCAGGATCATATTCCAGTAAGTATAAGCGTTGACCCCGTTGTCAAAGTAGTGTTTGATCAGGCTAAAAGTGTAGACAGCCGCCGCCCAGTCATTCGATCCATCGCCACACTCTGTTTCGGTCTGAATAAGGTCCATGTCCGGGTATTTATCGTTAACCGATGGGATGGCACCTTTTCCAGCCCACTGAAATCCTACACCTTTGATGTACTTTCCGGCTTGCTCGTCCTGGAGTATTGGGTCTATTCGCTCCATCTGAGGACGCTCAACGGTACCCAACCAGATACCAGCTTCTATATTGTCTTTTTCAAACTGTGGTCCCAAGTATCCTCCGATAAACTCCGCTAATGCCTCAGGCCTCCATATACAGGAAGGAAAGTTTTGACAGGAGTTAGGTTCGTTTTGTACGTGTATGTTTGAGATATTGATACCCTTCTCTCCGTAAGCTTGTACAAACTTTGAAAAATACAAGGCGTAGGCTTGCAGGTATTTTGGCTCCATCCGAAACATGTTTTGCATTTCTTCTCCTTCTCCGTTTGGTCCAAGATCGTTGACTTTTGGGTCGGATAGACAAGCATAATGATTGTTGACTTTGAGCCAGGAAGGTGGACTCCAGGGAGATGCCCACACATCAAGCTCCGGGTAGATCTCCTGAGCTGCCTGGATATAGGGTATGAGTGCCTGCTCGTCTCTCTCTACCGAAAACTGCTCCATGGCAAAATCGCCATCGTTCTCGTTGAGACTGTACCATTCCGTAGCGAAGTCACTCGCGCCTATCGGCATCCTGCAGGTGGTGAATTTACATCCTGTTTGCTGGTTGAAT
>JAHCMJ010000392.1 GCA_019192485.1 Cyclobacteriaceae bacterium HetDA_MAG_MS6
CACCCATATAATCGACAAAATCGTCAGCTCGATGTGGGGTAACTTTCTGTGCTATTAGTACCGAGAGGAAAGAGAAGTAGAGGTTCAATATGAAAAATAGCCTTACTAACATCTTTCTTTACTTAAGCAATTCCTCTGGGATCCCATGAATCAGCCTTGCATTGATACGTCTAGCTACTTGAGGGTGAAATCGGACCTTTGAGGTATGACTAGTCTTTATCATTGAAATGCATGGTTAAAAATTTCAAGTATTGATCCCAGTCATAAGGTGTCACATCATGCTTACCGTCACGTAGGTGATACCCGAGGTATGTCATTAATGGTTGATTGATGTCAGGCATCAAGGCATTCGCCAAGTTGGGCTTCCCATACAATGCATATACTTTAGAAGCCTCCTTTGCCGCAAGGAACTCCCCTCTTGGATCTGCCCACAAATCTGCGCTAGCACTTGCTATGTAGACAGGTCTTGGAGCAATTAAGGCAACGAGTTGGTGTTGATCTACTGGAAGATTGGCTTCATTTCTATTGAATTGCTTAAAGTTTTCACAGAACCAATGCGGAAAACTCTTATTGATGGCTTGCGAGGTCTCTCCAAAAGTACGCCGGAAGATTGCAGCACCACCACAGCCGGAATTATTGGATATCACCGCAGCAAAACGAGGATCTTGTGCACCTGCCCAAAGTGATGTTTTTCCTAAGCGAGAATGTCCAAACAGTGCAATTCTTTTGGAGTCAACAAGTTCTTCCACTTGCAAGTAATCCATCACGCGCTGCGCTCCCCAGGCCCAGGCGGCGATCGCTCCCCATTCATTAGGATCAGGGCCATTCTTTGAGTGGCTATAGAAGAGTGGATGAATGCCATTTTGAAACTCGTCATGATAGTCAGGATCAATATCTCCGTAATAAAATGTGGCCAGCGCAAAACCCGCTTTGAGTATCTTATCAATACTCCACCGGTAAGATCTCACTCCTCTTGAGGAATCTGTAGCCTGAAAGTCTACAATACCGTATCCCTGCTTTGGACGCATCCAACTGGAAGACAACGAAATAGCTGTATCTAAATGAATGGAGTGATTGCCATAAAAGTTTAAACCCAGAATAGTTGGATATGAGCCTTCAAGATTCGTGGGAGTCAATAACAAAACAGGAATAGATAGTTTGCCATTGGCGGTGGAGACAGAAACTTCAACTTCTTTTAAATTGGCTTTGCCGTTTAAAACGGCTTTTCTCTCTTTGACTGTCTGATATGCTATTTCATAATCACCTTCAGGTACCTTGCCATATATATAGGTCTCAAAGTTCCTCAAAATGCTTCCTCTGGATGATTCCCACTCTGATACACTTTTGGCTAGTGGAGGCAAAATGTAAGCAGGCACCTCGCTTTCGTTGGAAATCACTCTATTTTCATCTTGAGGTGCAGAACATGCGATAACAAGAGCAAGAGCAAAACAGTACGTGACTAATGGAAATCTTATGGAAAGCATATAGAAGATTGATTTAAATATGAAGCGCTTTGAGTACATCGACTACCTGATCGACTTCTTTTTCGGTGTTATAAATGTTTGGCGTAAGACGGATGCCATTAAATCCATCGTGGGTTCCGGCTGCAGCGATCCCGTATTTTTGATATAACAACTCAACTGCTGCATCCGAATCAATCCCATCAAGATTAAAGACCAACATACAGGCATACATATCAGGATTGGTTGGAGTTACAAAAGTAGCTCCGGGAATTTTGGCGATCGCGTCCTTTAACTGATTAGTAATCTCACGGACCCTAGTCTCCACTTTGCTTTTCCCTATTATGTTATGAAATTCAATGGCTTCACCAAAAGCGGCAATTGTGGCATCATTCCTTTGTCCATAACGTATCAGATTCTCAATCTTCCCTTCATTTTCCCAGGTCCAGTCCTTGCTGATGATCAGGGGCCACACTTTAGGAAGGACCTCTTTTCTGATATACAATACCCCTGACTCCTTTGGTCCGGTGAGCCATTTATGCGCGCTTCCTGTATAAAAGTCACATCCCATGTCCTTTACATCAATATTCATAAACCCAAAAGTCTGGGCACCATCCACTAGACTTAAGATACCTCTTTGCCTGGCAATCTCACAAAGCTTCATTGCGGGAATCAACGTTCCTGATTGATTTGAAATATGCGAGAAACAGATCAGTCGAGTCCTCTTCGTCATGGCATCAACAAAGGGCTTGATCAGATCTTCCTCTGTTTTGGGTTGTTTGGGAGTCACTACTTTAACGGCCTTGAAGCCAGCTCGCTTAGCACGTGCTTCCCAGGCTATATTGAGCGTTTGATGATTCTGACTCCAATAAATCACCTCATCTCCTGATTTCAGATCTAAGCCGCTGTTGATCGTGTTATTACTCTCACTGGTATTGCGTGTAATGCCAATCTCCTCAATGCTGGCACCAAGATAATCCGCTATCAACTTGGTAGTATTTGCGTAAATCCGCTTATATTTTTTACGATCCTGAGATGAGGCATTCGCATTTAGGTGATCCAGGTGATCCGTCATGGCCTTACTGACGGGGTATGGACTTGGACAGAAATTACCAGCATTCATCATGATCAAACCTGGCTCAATCGAATACTGGCTTTTGACAAGTTGCCAGTACTTCTTATCTGTCCCGGAAAAGGTCTTTAGTGCTGTCCATCTGGCATTGAAGTCAGAATCTGCCATCGCTAAGGTGGGCAATGCCATGGTCAACGCGGTAGTTCCAGCGATTTTTTGGATAAATTTTCTTCTTTCGTTCATAACAGGATTCTGAGTTTTACATCTTAATGTCTCGTCAATGTCAATATCGAAATGACCTCACCGTATTTCATTCGTAAGTCACGTCAAATTTGTAAATGGTTTTATGCCGGTAAACCTCTCCAGGCCTCAGTACAGGATCAGGAAAGTCCTTCTGATTCGGAGCGTCAGGAAAATTCTGTGTTTCGAGACACAGCCCCGAGTGCTTCTGTAGTGACTTTTCATTTTTCCCGGTCATTTTATTGGAAAGGAAGTTGCCTGTATAAAATTGCAACCCTGGCTGAGTCGTATGAACCTCTATGGTTCTTCCAGTCTTTGGATCTCGTAAAATCGCCGCCAATGACAATTCATTGTCGTTCGTTTTGTTTAACACAAAATTATGATCATAGCCATCAGGATTGGCACCTCTAATAGCTATGGCTTTGCGTAAATCAAACTTTGTACCTTCCACCTTCAATATTTTGCCCGTAGGTATTAGCGAGTGATCTACTGGGGTGTAGCTGTCTGCATTGATATATATCTGGTGATCCATGATTTGTCCATACTCTTCAAGATGGGTTCCGTACTCCTCAACCTGATGGGTATCTCTACCGGACAAGTTGAAATAAGAATGATTGGTTAGATTGACAATGGTGGGCTTATTTGTGACGGCATGGTAGTCTATCACTAATTCATTATCATGCGTTAGGTAGTAGTCGACCCGGGTCTCTAACTCTCCAGGATAGCCTTCATTACCATCGGGGCTGGTATAAGTAAGCCTCAACTTTTCCTGATTGTTTTCTATTACTATCTGAGCACT
>JAHCMJ010000393.1 GCA_019192485.1 Cyclobacteriaceae bacterium HetDA_MAG_MS6
GGGAAGATCGAATTCATTTTTCAATAGCTGCACCTACTAATGGTTGGGTACTTGTTGGCTTCAATGATAAAGAAAACATTGTCGGTAGTCACCTGGTGTTTGGAGCGGTTGAGGACGGGTTTGTGATGATTGAAGATCACTGCGTAACGGCATATGGCCAGCATCGCTCACTATTCGACTTGGCGTCATCCTCGTCTATTCGAGACTTTGATTGCTATGAAGCCAACGGGAAAACGGCTATGAGTTTTTCATTGCCGACTGATACTCGATGCAAATATGCCTTTGACTTGAACAAAGGCCAAAAGATATACATCTGGCTTGCTTACAGTGAATCCGATGATTTCAATCATCACTCCCGTAAGCGAATTGGCAGATGGATTACGCTCTAAGTGTGTAGATCAGGCTTCGACTTTTACACTGTTATTGCCAATTAGGATAGGATTACCGAATCGGCCATCTTCCTCACGGGTCTCCAGGTTAAGTACACCTCTTGGGCACACCGAAGAGCATACACCGCACCCCACACAAGAAGACCTCACAATATTTTGACCTCGTTGTGCGTACCATCTTACATCTATTCCCATCTCACAATAGGTAGAGCAATTTCCACAGGAGATACACTGTCCGCCATTAGTTGTGATCCGGAACCTGGACTTGAATCGCTGAACTAACCCTAGATACGCAGCCAATGGGCAGCCAAATCGACACCATACTCTATTGCCCATAAAAGGGTAAAAGCCGGTGCCAATTACTCCAGAAAACATCGAACCTATCAAGAATCCGTAGGGCTTCCTGAGATGGTTGTAGGTATCAAGGCCAAGCAAGGAATTGGATCCGGTAATGAATGAGTAAAGTACACCAATGGTCATAACTATTGAGAACACCAATACAGCATGGATCAGATATCGCTCAATTTTCCAAGCCTTCAATGACTTGTCGGAGAGCTGCCTGAAAGGATCTCCTGCAGTCTCAGCTAGGCCACCACATCCGCAAACCCAAGAGCAATACCATCTTTTACCAAAGAAGAAAGTAAATAATGGAACTCCTATCAGAAATAGAGTAATTCCCCAGACGAACATAAAAACACCCAGACCTCCGGAGGAGGAGAGCATTTTGATGTGCCAGGCATCAAAAAAGTCATAATCCAGGGGCCACATATTCTTGAAATCAAAGTATGGCTGATTGAGTCTCACCAATATTTCTGGGATAAGAAATGCAAAAGCCGTCTGAAAAAACATGACCGAGATAGTACGTATGACTTGGTACTTACTATGGCGATATTTAATGATTTTACGAACACCCATCACCACTACAGCAAACGTGTATAGAAAACCATAAAGAAACCAGTGGCTGGAAGATGCACCGGGGACAAGAAACTGCTTGATGGGCTCAACTAGAATTACCCAGTTGGTGATGTACTGGTCAAAAAAGTAGAGCAGTATGTAGAAACCGATAAGTAAAGTTCCAATGAGGACACCTATCCACCCTCTATTGTTCAAAGCACTATGAAAAATTCCATTGTTCTTGATGCCCGCAGGTCCCGCTAGCTGTACTTGTGGCAGGATAAACATTAAGGCTCCGATGGTACCCAGCCCAAATACAAGAAAAAGCATTAGTCCGGTATTATTTCGAACTACCCCAATAGTAGAGGCCTTTGTGAGAGAAGATGTGTAGTTATCGTAGATGATATCTCCCCACTTTTCTGCATCTCTGGATTCCGCATTTAGCTGGTCAAAGGCTTTTTCGAAATCCGCTACGAAAGAGAAGTTTGAGGTATACGTTTTGTCAAACATAAACTCAACCCTGGACCGTAGAAGTTCCCGATGCTCTGTTTTTACATTCGCACTAAAAATAGAGTCAGTTAGCCGGTAATTAGACAAAAAGAATAATGAAAGGAATGTGCCAAATGACAATAAGAATAGAACTAACCCAATAGATCTGATAAATTTCATGTGTTTTGCTTTTTGCGATTAACCGAATATTTTTTCTACCAAGGACCTACCCCTCACTTTCACCTGTTTATCGGGGAACTCTCTGTTATACAATTGCTGTATTTCCGGGTCGTATTGTTTGAAGAACTCAGGATCGAAATTGGCCTCTCTCAAGTGCTCCACCACATAATCCAGCGTGGCCTTTTCTTTGATCCATCTATCCCATACTTCGTGTCGCATTCTGACTCCAAAAGTGTTGATGCCCAATACGGAGAAATCCTTGTCATCATAAACGATATTGATGCATTTTTTTCGATCAGTACATTCCCAAAAAAACTGACGCTCGTTTTCCCTGAGCTGTGAGGCTACCGTACCATAAGTTTGGTATTCGATATCAAAGAATTTAGCAGAGTTGAACCAAATACCTGGTTCATAGGCAGTTTTCTTACCCGTAAGTGTTTGAGCTACTGTTTCACCCATCATTCTACCTACATACCAAACAGCCTCAATAGGCCGTCTATGAGGTTGTGGTGATCTCATCTGAGCGCAATCTCCTATTGCAAATACATCGGGGATATTGGTTTGAAGGAATTCGTCTACCAAGATGCCCCTATCCGTTTCCAATTTGGTTTCTTTCAGAAAAGCGATATTTGGAGATACGCCCACGGTCAGACCAACCAATTGGCAATCTATTACGTCACCTGATTTGGTCTTGATGGCTTTGACCCGTCCTGTTCCATCATCAACAATCTCATCTAATTCGGTTGATAGTCTAAGATCAATGCCATTCTCCAAGATATGACGGTCTATGAGCTTGGCTTCATTTTCTGGCAATACGATGCTCCAGAAATGAGGCTCTCTGACCAAGTATGTTACGTGAATTCCTCTGGAGTGAAGCATTTCTGCAAGCTCGATACCAATGAGACCACCTCCTATGACTACTGCTTGCTCAATACCTTTTGTGTTTTTTTCAAGTGATTCCAGATCTTGATAGGAGTAGAGTCCCTGCACCCCATCCAGATCTTGGCCAGGCCATCCAAATTTGTTTGATTTTGATCCCGTAGCCAGGACCAGCTTATCGTAACCCAGCGATTCGCCATCGTCAAACTCAAGAGCCTTTTTATCAAAATCTACATTTTTGACCCAAGCTCGTTTTAGTTCTATATTATTTTTAGGCCAGAACCAGTCCTCATAGGGTTTAGTGTTTTGATACTTCATATGGCCCATGTAAATGTACATTAAGGCTGTCCTGGAAAAGAAATGGTCCGTTTCGCCAGAAATAACCGTAATACGATCATTACTTTTTTTGCGGATATGGCGCGCGGCGGTAATGCCGGCTATGCCATTTCCTATAATGACTATGTGCTGCATTGACTATGTTTATGTGGCTAAAATAACGGGAGCGCGAACCCCTGGATTCTCATTCGACGAACTTAAAGATGAATATGTCAAAACTTTGACATTCATAATTTCGGCATTTTTTTTGAATCAGCCGTTATCAAAATAACTCGGAACATATAAAAAATGAAAAATACAATTGTGATATTTCTGGTGCTCGTTAGCCACGGCTTGACAGCACAGTCATCGTTTTTTACGCAGGTAGATAGAT